>JADFZC010000104.1 GCA_015232735.1 Oligoflexales bacterium
AAATATAAAATAGTCAAAGAGATGCCACCCCGAATGATTTATCTGGAATACTATATATCATCAATGACAGACATTTTTCAGACGACTACGACTGATTAATGGTTTATAATCCTGCCGACAGCAAGGGGGAACATCATGGAAAAAAAAGTAGCGTTGGTCACAGGAGCCTCAAGGGGCATAGGCAAGGCATGCGCCATGGCGCTCTATCATGAAGGTTTTAATGTAGCCTTCCACTATAACAGAAGCCCTGAATCTGTTGAGTTTGTGAAAGACCTTGAAGGATGCCTGGCATTTCAGGCGGATCTCTCCGTGGAAGATTTGTGCAGCAAACTTGTCACAGATGTCAAACAGAAAATGGGACAAATAGATGTCCTTGTAAATAATGCGGGAATGACAATAGACCAGATCCTGCCATTCGCAAAACCTTCAGATTTCGAAAAACTTCTTTCAGTAAATCTTAAATCGGTTTTCAACCTTTCAAAAAATGTTTCAAAAATAATGTTAAAGAAAAAATCCGGAAAAATTATCAACATCTCATCTGTTGTTGGCCATACGGGAAATGCGGGGCAATCCATGTATGCGGCTACCAAGGGGGCCATAACGGCATTTACAAAAAGTATCGCAAAGGACCTTGCTCCATTCGGCATAACAGCAAATTGCGTGGCCCCTGGTTTTATCGAGACTGAAATGACAGACTCAATACCAGAAAATGTCAAAAACTCGATTCTGCAAAACATCCCGTTGAAAAGACTTGGCTCTCCGGAAGAGGTGGCAAATGTGGTGGCATTCCTGTCCTCCGACAAATCTTCATATATAACCGGGACAACAATACATGTGAATGGCGGAATGCATTAGAGCCTGTCTAAAAAGAATCGGACTCTACGTTAATCGTCGTCGGGCGATCCTCATTTACCGGTATGTAAACGAAGGTCGCCCTCCTCCTCGCGCCTTGACCCACCCCTTTTTAGACAGGCTCTTAGGCATTTTTTAATAAAGTTAATAAAGAGCGTTTGACCAGTCCGGAGTCATTGCCTCATAAATCCCGGTGGGCAGATGCCTCTGCCCGCTGCCATCCCTGTTCATAATCCACAGCTGATATCTGCCAAGAACATCCTGGTCATCAACCCTGTTCGACTGAAACACAATCAACTGGCCGTTTGGCGCCCAGCTCGGGGATTCATTGTTGCCTTTCTTGAGCGTAAGTCTCTCAAGCTGCTTTCCATCGGAATTGATTACAAAAACGTCCCATCTGTTGATATCCTTGTCATAACCGGCAAAAAGAATTTTGTCTGATTCAGGTGACCAGGAAGGTGTGGCATTATACCAGCCGGCATATGTCAGCCGTAAATCGCTCGTCACCCTGGGATTTGTAGCATTATCCCAAACAAGGCTCCCTACGAAAATGTGAGGGTTTCCAAACCTTCCGGAAACCCAGGCTATCCATTTCTCATTCGGGGAGAAAGCCGGGTCCACATCCAGTCCCTGCCCGGAGATCAATTTTTTCCTGTTCGCGCCATCCGGTTCGATGGTATAGATATCCGCATCCGCTCTAATTGAACCGGTAAAGGCGATAAGCTTGCCGTTTGGAGCCCATTTCCCTCCACTGTTGATTCCCTTTTCCGCAGAAAGTTTCCTCTTTTTACCCTCGACAAGGTCATAAACAAAAAGGTCCGGATTTTTATTTTCATAGGAAGTATAGGTAACATATCTTCCGTCAGGGCTGAAATGCGGCGAGATATGAATATAATTTCCAGAAGTAATCTGAATTGCATTTGATCCATCGAAGTCGCATACGTATATCTGCTTTGCGGCGTTTTTGGTCCTCCGTCCCACAAATGTGATTTTTGACCTGAAAATGCCGCGCTTGCCGGTATACGCCTCCATGATAAGATCCGCTACGCGTCTCATAACAGAAATGTAGTCGTTTGGAGCAATACCGCTGAACTTCTTACCTCCGATTTTTTTTCCCCTCAGGATGTCAAAAAGATGAAATTTAAATATGAGCTGATTCTGTTCGGCTTCAATTTCACCGACGACAAGGGACTCAACACCGATTGCCTTCCACTGGACAAGATCTATTCCTTCAACAGTGGACATTCCTGGATCATTTAAAAGCGGTTTGAGACTTGTAGTAAATTTTTTTTCAAGTTCACTTTCAAGATTTTTATACGCATCGTTTGACATAACATTGAACATGGCTGAAAATTGCAGCAGTCTAGCAAGCTCCTTTGGCCCTTCCTTTGCAAACCTCATGGCTTCAGCCGTCTTGTGGCTTGGCCCAACCAGGAAATCAGGAATCGCTATAACCAGTTTCCTGAAATTGGGATTGTCAATATTAACAAGAAGCGGCGGTTGATTCAGATCGCCAAATAACCCTTCAGAAGCTGAAAGACTTGATGGTAAATACAATATCAGGAACAACGAGAATAGCAGTCTTCCTGCGGAAAAAAATTTCATAAGACCTCCTGGTAAACTACCTTGTAAATGCAAGATGTATCACTTTCCCCACCAGGGATTTCGGTGGTTTCTCATAGGGTGCGGCGCCCTTGGCGGCAGCTATGGTATACTCATCAAAAACCGGATCATTAGAGGATTGATGTACCTTTACAGAAACAAGTTCTCCCTTCATATTAACGACAATGGCGAGAATAACCACTGGTTTGGCCACGGTTGACTGAAAAGTCTGTGGAAGCATGTAATGTTTGCTTATGGTTCTGTTAAGGATTTTGCCGTAAGCTTCCCTCTCCTTCTGAATACCCATTGCAACAGCTTCCTGAAGCCGTTTGCTTCCCTTCAATTCATCTTTCAGCCTGACAATTGAGCTTTGTTCAGGCGCTTCAAACCTGTTTGCCTTCTCATTTTGCATTTGCCTCAGCTTTTCAATTGCCAGCCTTCTGATGGCATCCTGCATCGCAAGTTTATTTGCTTCGTCCTGCTTCGTACTGGAAACAGGACTTGGCTTGTCTTTGTCATTTGACGGTTTGTCTGCCTCCTTCTCCGCCTCCTTCTGAGGTTCGGGCTTATTTTCAGGAAGACCTTCATCATCATTTTTTTGTGCCTGCTTGACAGTAAAACTTTGAGGCAGCTGTGGAAGAAGGTTTGAGGGAACAGCCTCCTTTTCGCTCTGTTTCGCATTTGGCAGCGTTGATTTATCCGGCCCCACAAGATCTTCCTCGGTCACAAGCTCAGTATCCATTTTCCATTCGGGAATCAGGGGCTCACTTGGACTGAATTTCCCAAATTTCTCAAAAAAAAGCACAAAAAGGTGTAAAATTATCGATATGCTTATGGCGAAAATTACAAGCTTATCTTCATCCGTCTGAATAGACTCTTTAAAGCTTACAAAATTTTGTCTGAGATAAGTTATCAAATTATTTCTTTCTACCAAGAAAATAAAACATCTTAAAATTATTCCAAAGGCTAATGAGTCTTTTTCTGCTCGACTGACCTGGTCAGCATGCTCATTTTGTCAACTCCAGCAACTTTTGCCGCGCTCATGGCATCTACGACCCTTCCGTAACTGACATTCCTGTCAGCTCTTATGTATATATTTTTTTTCTTGCGAAATTCATAAATGGCTTTAAGCCTTGACTCCAGGCTATCTGGAGAAACCTCCATTTTCTCTATAAAGTAACGGCCCTTCGCATCTATGGAAAGCACAATCCGCTCTTCATCCATGGAGATGCTCTTTGCTTTGCTGCTGGGCAGCGCAACATTGATCCCGCCTATTGAAAGAGGTGCGGTGACCATAAAAATGATGAGCAAAACCAGCATTACGTCGACCAAGGGAATAATGTTGATATCCGAAATTTCTCCCTCTTCATCCTCTTTAGAGAACTTGAAATCCATCCTTAACAACTCCTGGGTATCATGTCCTAAATTTTCTATAGATGACTATCTACGGAAGTCGAGTGGGCCTTACTTCTGTCCGTAATAAGATAGCGCTCCACAATATTCAAAAAATCAGAAGAAAAACTGTCCATACCAGCAGCAAGACCTCTGATCCTCGTGTTGGCGATATTGTACCCTATCACTGCAGGGATAGCGGCAGCCAGCCCGAATGCCGTAGCAATCAAAGCTTCGGATATGCCTGGAGCAACTGCGGCAAGGCTGGCACTGCCTGTCCTAGCTATACCTTCAAATGCACCCATTATCCCCCAAACGGTACCAAACAGGCCTATGAAAGGGCTTGATGATGCGATTGTCGCAAGGATCGGAAGATATTTTTCCATGTTTCTCCGTTCTTGATTTCTCGCCTTGCGAAGAGTCCTGCCAATATTTTCAAGAGCCGCATTTACCGCCATCTGCATGGAACTCGTCTGATCCTTAAGCTGGCTCCCCCTGACAAGCTCGGCATAACCTGCGCGGAATATCTCCTTGACAGGGCTGTACTTATGATCCGCAAGCCTGCTGTTTAACTCATTAAGCGACCTGCTCTCCCAAAAACTTTTGGTAAAAAGCTCGCATGAAGCTGATATCCTTTTCAAGTAAAAATATTTCGCAAAAAGCACAGCCCAGCTCATAACAGAAAAAACGACCAGGATGAAAAGAACGCCAAATACAATCACACCTCCCTGCCATGCCCTTGAAAAAATGGAATCCGAAGATATCTCCGATTCATAAACCACCTCTTCCGATTTCTTGTCGCCTTCCGGCCCCGGCTTTTTGTCCGCACCGAAAGATGCTGTATGCACCAAACCACAAAATATTGATATTACTATAATTTTTACCACCCATTCTTTTCTGGGCTTCCATGCGGACAAACCATATTCAAACTTCATATAACTTCATCTCCTGATCTATACATAGATTCCCCTTTATTATATTGATTATTTGTGCAGTGGATAGGAAAATCAGATAAAATTGTCATACAAGAAGTCAAGTCTCCCGGCAATGATTCCGAAACAGTCCATTATAAAAAATAGAGCTTTTAAAAAGCAACCTTTTTAATTATAACAATCTCAATGATCATCCTGCTTAAGAATTATTTATTCAACTTTTATTAAAAACATAAAGAATGCGAGCAAATATTATGAAAGACGGTTATGACTGGATTATCGTTGGGGGCGGAGTGGTAGGCCTCTCAACCGCTATGGCTCTTTTGAAAAAGTTCCCCAAAAGCTCTCTGGCAGTTTTCGAAAAAGAGAATGACCTAGGACTTCATGCAAGCGGCCTCAACAGCGGTGTCCTTCATGCGGGATTTTATTACAACCCCACCACACTAAAAGCGAAACTCTGTGTCGCAGGCTCTCAGATAATGAAGGAATATTGTGAAAAGAACAACCTCCCTCTGGCCAGGCTGGGTAAGGTTGTTGTCCCAACAGACAGCGACTACAAGAAACCTATGGAAACAATTTTATATAATGCCAGGGAGAACGGTGTAAAACTCGAACTAATCGGATCAAGCAGGCTTAGACAACTTGAGCCATACGTCTCCCCTACCATCAAGGAGGCGATACATTCTCCTGATTCAGCCGTGGTCTCTCCAAAAAAAGTTCTGCACAAAATGTCTCACGACATCAAAAACGCTGGCGGCTCGATTTTCCTTAACAGCCGGGTTTCCAGAATTTTTCCTGACAAATCCAAAATAGAGGCTAACGGTAATGAATACAGATACGGCCATCTTGTCAATGCCGCAGGATGCCATGCAGATAAAGTATACCGCATGGTCAATGAAGACAGAAGGTATCGAATACTCCCATTCAAGGGGCTATACTATGAACTTTCAAAATCATCCCAAATCAAGGTAAATGGCAACATATATCCGGTGCCAAACCTTAACGTACCTTTTCTTGGAGTACATTTCACAAAATCGGTCTCGGGTGAGGTCCATATCGGCCCCACGGCAATTCCCGCCCTTGGAAGAGAAAACTACCGAGGGCTTACGGGAATAGAAATTGATGATTTTAAAAATATCAGCACGCTCATTTTGCAGCAGTACTGGCTAAACAACGATGGATTCAGGAAACTGGTACATGAGGAATCCCCCAAAATACTGAAACATTTTTTCTACAAGTCCGCCAAAAAACTCATACCCGCCCTTAGCTGTACAGATTTAAAACCCAGCAAGAAAGTCGGAATCCGCGCACAACTTTATGATATGAATAACAAGAAATTGATAATGGATTACATTGTTGAAAAAAAAGACAACAGCATCCATATTTTAAATGCCGTCTCCCCCGCATTCACAAGCTGCTTTACCTTCTCCAAATATTTACTGGACAATTACCTATAAGAATTTTACTCATCATCATCATCGGTTTCATAGACAAGGGCATCAAAATCCTCTTCCAAATCCGTGCCATCGTAATATTCATCCTCGAAGGTTTCCCTGCTCAATGTCCTGTCTTTTTTGTATGACCTGGTCTCTTCTTCTTCGGGAAAGCTCATATCGTCCTTTGTATCGACAGGTTCATCCCCCTCATCAGCCCACTCAGCTTCCTCATCAGGATCCATCTCCTCAACCATAACCTCTTCATTTGAAGCGTAACTACTCGAATCAAGCCACTCTCTGGCAGATGCCTCGCTATTAAAATCCGCCTTTATAATTTCATCCGTTTGAATATTGTATACCTTCCACATTATGTTAAAAACCCTCTCTCATAATGATAACTCTTCGCATATTCCTGCTGATTAGCCTTGATCTTAATATCGTCAAACGTATAATGAACCCCTTTGAAAGTTGTTTATGATATGAGATTTATACTTATTGCTAAAGTTATCAAGAAGTAATTTCCTGACAATTATTTTTTGGAGACCAACTTTTTGCCAAACATATCATACATCAATTATTTTTTTCAAATAATATTAATGTTAGCTTAAAAACAATATAGTTTATTAAACGGTATCCAAATGATAAAACATATCTTCTAATTTTCCCAATTTTTAAAAAAACAGGGGCGAGTGACAAATCAGAAGTAAGACATTTTTAGAGTCAACTGAACCACTCAAAATCCTGAGAGGGCGGAAATATGGTAAAAAAACGATTATTTATTGTAGATGTGATGGCCATGGCATTTAGAAATTACCATGCCTTCGGGGTTCAGGGGCTTAAAAATTCCAACAATCTGCCCACTTCGGCAACCTTTGGAAGTACCAAATTCCTGCTTAAGCTGATTCAGGACGAAAAACCTGATTATCTTGTTTTTGCGACTGACAGCGACAAGAAGACCTTCAGACACGAAATCTTTCGTGAGTACAAGGCCAACCGATCCGAAATGCCTGAGGATCTTTCCGCTCAAATCCCTTATCTTTTCCGAATATTAGAGACAATATCCAACCCTACGCTAAAGATGCCGGGGCTTGAGGCTGATGATCTGATCGGTTCTCTCGTCACAAAATTCAAAAGTGACAGCCTCCATTGTTACATAGTTTCAGGCGACAAAGATTTCATGCAGTTAATCGATGATGATGTATCTCTTTATGTGCCCAGGAAGGGTGGGGAAATAAGTATTGTCGGCAAGGATGGGGTATTTGAAAAATTCGGCTGCTCTCCATCGAAGGTAACCGAAATCCTGGCTCTGACAGGCGACCCGTCAGACAATGTTCCGGGTGTTCCAGGAATAGGAGAAAAAGGGGCATGCACACTGATACAAAAGTACGGAGGATTGGACGGGATTTATGCAAATATCGACAAAATAACAAACAAAAAACAACAATCGGCGCTCATCGAAAACAAAGACATCGCATACCTCTCAAAAAAACTTGTCACAATTAAAACCGACGCCGATGTACCCTCCTCGCTGGAGGAATTCAGATGCGACAGGGAAAGGATCATTTCCAGCAAGAAACTTCTTTCACTTATGGAAGAACTTGAGTTTCAATCTCTCAGCAAGATGCTTAGGGAAAACATACTTCAAAAAACCGCACTTGAGTCGGAAGAATATGAAAAGACCGGCTTCCAGAACAGTTCAGATCAGGAGAACGAAGA
>JADFZC010000105.1 GCA_015232735.1 Oligoflexales bacterium
GGGAGTACCGGCTTTGGCATGGGGTCTTGGTCATGTATTTCTTCAAGGTGCGAGTGAGAGTCTGACCTTGATATGGTGTGTGGCCTGGGCTCTGTTAATAGGAAATATTCTTACTCTTGCAAGGGAGTTTAATGCGACCTTATGGGTTGTGGTTCTTTTTACGTTGAACACCACTTTCACGGGGTTTTACGGCTTCACTGGAGGACAGGTTCAAGAGATGCTTTCTTATGCTTTTGGCATAGGAATGATTAATCAGATAATCAAAAAGGAAAATTTGTCTTCATCGATTATGGTTGCCGCATCTATGGTTATCCATCCAATTGTTGCTCTGCCTTTTTGTCTGGTTTGGGGGATCGAATCCGTTACGGTATGTCGGAGGATATTAAGGAAATCGAGTAGTCTTAAGTATTCAGACTTGGTTGGTTTTATTGTTGTGTTTTTAGGGATAGCATTTTTGGGATCTCTATCCGTTGGCCAGGTAAAATACCCGAGCCAGATAGAACTTATGCTGTCTGAATTAACCGTCAAAAATTTTATTCGCAATATTTTCCATTGGCTTAATTATGATACTTTCTCGTTGGGATTTTTCTGTATAATATTGCTTCTTCCCTGGGTGACTTCTTCAAAAAAAGAAAACCGGGGAGTTTATTTACGTTTATGTATTTGGTTTGTTGGTGCTAACCTGATAAATGGTGCATTTGGAAGTACTGAGGAGTTTCATTACACTGCAACATTTCAATCAGGTTTCAGTGTTGCCGCTGTCTGGGTAATTTCAACCGGGATTATTCATAGCCAGCTCAAAGCGAGAATTGGGTTCATTTCGGGGTTGATACTTTGCTTTTTATGGATGGTGTTTATTTTTCCGGGAATAGAGCTGAAGCCAAGCAGCGTGTTTACGACTCATTCTGACATTCGGGTATCAAAATACATAAGTAAAAATTTACCACAAGATGCGCTTATAGTAGCTGTAACACCCTATTCAGAGCTTTGGCGTGTCAGAAGAAACTACTTTTCCTATGTGCGTGGAAACTCATATAGAAATACTGTTTTTTCTCTTGTTGGAAAGCATCAGGTGAAAAATGGCAATTTATTGGACAAAAACCCGTTTTCCTCTCTTCTTGGACCTGAGACAACTATGGAAAAGCTGGTGAAAGGATCAAAGAAATTGGGTGCAACGCATGTTCTGGTTTTGTCACGACCGGAAACGGAAAAATATATTGCGGATTTTAAGCAGAAGGCTCTTTTTAGATGGGGAAATACCTATTTATTTCAGTTATAGGAGTCAACATTTCTTTTTTTCTTATTATTAAGCACAGAGATTTTCTTTAAGTCTGTTATTTTCGTAAAAAGGTTTACTGGAGTGTATCTTTAACAAATCCAGCTTTTAATCCCTGACTGATATCCCTTAGTTTAATCTCATGAAGCATTCCGTGATGGCAAGGAAGAGGAGAGTTCCAACATACAGCTCCGTCTGAAGGTACGAAATAGTCGAAGTTCCCGACTTTCATCTTGATCAGTCTAAAACTGCGAAGTTGTTCCCTGGCGCCCACGAAAGGCATCGTTTTATATGGAAAAAATATTGGAGCATATTTATTGTCAGAGACAGTGATCTTACCGTTTGCAATTGCCGTTGGGATATACGCCTCAGTGTATGATTTATTAAATCTTCCAGCGGAAAAAAAGAGAAGAACAACAATTGATATTATTACAGGCAGAGGTACCGCTTTGGTATACCGTTTCACGATTTCATTAAATGACCTCCGTTTTGAAATCGATTCATGAAGATGCAGTGAACATATAAGGGAAGGTGCTATTGCACCGTAACCAAGACCAAACCGGATTGATGGAGCCTGCCACAGCACATACATGGTTCCCGAAAGTCCCATAAAGACTATCCAGAAGCATGTTGAAATCTCACATTTTTCCAAAGATTGTAAAGGATGGGATTTTTGAAAGAGGGACAAAATCGAACAAGAAGTAATTATTGCGACTGGTATTGCCGCGATTATGGGGGGTTGCCATAATGCGCTTATTTTGCGGGTTAAAAGAAGAAATATTATTAAAATTCCAATTAATGAAAAAATGAAATTAAATTTGTATTTTATAAAGTGGCGGGGAGAAAAAATTTCAATGAAACTAAAAATCGATGCAAGGATTAAAAATCCAAAAACTGAATTTTTCGTACACCATTCCAAAAACCAGGGATCTCCGATTTTAAGATCAGCTCCGCCAGTAGTTCTGGCAAAATTGAGAACCCCAAGAATCAGGCCTTTTCCGGAAACGTGCCATGGTACATTAAAGCAGAATAGATCCCCCGGAAAAAGAACACACCCGGAGGTTTTATAGTTGGTGAGAAGGAAAGGCAGTAGTACAAAAAGCGAAATAACGCCACATAATAAAACTCGTTTAATAAATTTTCCATCGTTTCTTAAAACATAAAAAGCTGCTGAAGAAAGCAAAAGAAGCAATCCGGCGAGTTTAATACTCACAACTCCAATTCCAATAAAAACCGGAAAAAATCTGTAATCGAAAATACTTTTTTCATCCGGGCTGTCCTGTCGCTCAATAAGTAAGAGCATTGACCATGCCGCTATAGCAGTACAGACAATGACAGGAACATCGGGAGAGGGTGAAATGGCAAGCGAAACCGCAACAATAAAGGGCAGCATCAGCATACTGCAGATCAAGATCAGCCAATCAGCTCGTTTTCCTTTTCCGTCAAGTATTTCTGTGACAGAAAACAGGTTATGAATAGAGAGCATGAAAAGTGCGAATCCTCCTGTGAAAGTCGCAAATAATGTTCCAAATTCTGCGGAGTTGAAGGGAGCGGCAAGTGCAAGCCAGGCTGAAGTTGTGCCAAACCGATCGCTAACCTTGGCCAGGCCTGTCACTGATCCATATTCGTTCAACCATCGAATCACTCCTAAATGATACAAACCAGAATCATCCCATATAATGATAGGTCTGACGACATATATGGCCACCCCAACCTGAATAAGAATAAAGGAGGCAATAAAAGATTTTGTAAAAAGTTCCTTGATTTCCTGCCAGAGCTTTCTTTCCTTTAAAAAAAGTCTGGATATAAGAATTGACATCAAAGAAAGAGATATTGCCGTGGAGATTCCGTTTGCCAAATTAAGCGATGTAAACAGACCAACGGCAAGAAGAGCGTTGGAAAGCAATATGACCCCAATCCAGACGGATATGGCAAATTTATCAAAATTTCTGATGTTTGCACGATTTAGAGCGGTTGATGTAACTGGATATCCTATTTGAAGCGAGACAAAGAAAAGGGCTGACCAGAAAATAATATAAGAAAGCATAATCTCCCCTGGAAAAAATTCTATCCAACTGACTTTATATTATTGTGTTTATCAAGTTTTTCGCATCCCTAAAATGAGCACATTTTTTCCAAAAAACCTGCTAAATAAAAAATCCAAAAAGCGGCTGACAGGGAAAAGCAGCCGATCGTAAACCAGGATAATTTGCGGATTCAAATTGCCTGCATTATCGCCAAATTTCTGATAAAGACGAGTGACAAAAAAGCCCAGGCTGTCCACATAGGAATTTTGTGCAATTTCGAAACCAACCGATTTCATTTTTTTGGCAAGTTCACGCCTGCCATATCTTCTGTAATGCCCCACTTTTTTGTCCATGCTTGAATAAAGGCTCTGAAAAGCGGGAACATAGAGCAACACCTTTCCTCCATGAGAAAGTTTCCTGTAAAACTCACCGAGTATTGCGGTGTCGTCTTCGATGTGTTCAAGAACATTAAGAGAATAAATAAAACTTATACTGCTGTCTTCTATATCGCTCAAACTTGATGAAACTGACAACCCGCAAGAGGAGACGATGGACGCCTGTTCCTTGTCCGGTTCTATGCAATGAATCCGATATCCCTTTTGAGCCAAAGACCTTGCAAACATTCCGTTACCTGAGCCAAAATCAAGGATCCTGTCGTCTTTTTTTACATGTCTGCAAAGCTGGTTTAAAAGAAAACCATTATAATTCACAGCTTTTTCCATGATTGCAAGATTATCCCGGCCAGTGTAGCTGAAGTCTTTATCCAAATCAGCACTCCTTTGAATCCTGAAAAGGAGTTGATCCACGGGCTGAATCTAAACCATCCATGCTTTCAAATATTCCAAAATTGGCAGCTACCACCCTTTCTGTTCTTCTGTGAAGATATGTGTTATTTATTATTTGTTCCAGATGGAAAAACCTGTCTTCTGACAGCAAATGAAGTTCATAACTCATCCTTTCCTTGTGTGCGACAGAATCGAGGATCAACCCCACTCCTGAAAATAAGACAGCTACGATTTCAAGGGATGAAGCCAATATTGCAAGGGGCACATGGTAAATATAATGGAATCTTATCCAATCCTGAAAAACTGGTATTCCTGTAATAAATCCGGCAATTGCAAAAAACATGGCTGCACAGAGGAAAAAGAAAAGAGGCCGATAATAGCGTAAAATTTGAGCAATGGTAAAAATTACCTTTGCACCATCAGAAAAGGTTTTTAATTTTGAATAGCTGCCTAAAGGACGATCGCGATATTCCACAGGAATTTCCAATATCCGAAATCGTCTGTGAAGGGAGTGCAGGGTCATATCAGTTTCAATTTCAAAACCTCTTACCAGTATCGGGTAATTCTTTATAAAACGCCTGTTGAAAACACGATATCCGCTCATGATATCTGTAAGCCGTGCTCCGAACAGAAAATTGACAAGCCAGAGAACCAGCGCATTTCCAAAAACATGCAAGGATCTTTTGTTTTCTCTTGAATATACTCCGTACGTGTGTCTATCACCTACAACCATGTCCGCCCTGTCTTCCAGGACTGGAACGATCATTTCTCTCACACACTCAGCCGGATATGTTTGATCGGCATCGGAAAGAACATAGATATCAGCATCAATTTCCTTGAAAGCGCGTCTTAAGGCATTCCCTTTTCCCTGCAAAGGTTCGTTTATCACGTATCCACGGCAGCCTAGCAAGTTGAACGTTGCGATGGCTATTTCTGATGTTCGATCGCTGGAGTTATTGTTTATTACGAAGATTCCAGCACCCGGAAGCTGTTCGTGAAAAGCGCAGATAACCTCTCCGATAGTTGTCTCTTCATTATAAGCCGGTAAAATAACGGCTATATTTTTTTCTGCGGGGAACATATCAAACTCTATTTCTTTCACCATGGTATTTAAATTCAAAGTATTTTTCTCATTTTTTCTATGCAAAGTATCTATCATGAATTTTCAAAAAATAGAAAAGGTTTATGAATCCAGCTCTTCTTATTGGGACAAACCTCATAATCTCAGGGCTTCCAGCTTCTGTGATATCTTCTGCGTGGCAACTAATTAAAAAAAGAATTTGACAATCATAGGAATTCCGTAAATTCTGATATTGAAAGATCATAATGGTTTTCCTTGATCATATAATTGTTGGAACAGCCCTGCACAGATTATTATTTAAACTAAGTATTCTAGGAGGTAATAATTTATTGTAAGTAATAATGGGCAATTAAAAACAGATAACTACATTCTTGGCACAATGCTGCAAGCTTGTTTAATATTCTGTTTTTTTCCATATATCAAAATATTTCCAATTAATACTGATTTACAGCCTACAGCCATATTGTTCGCGGGTCTCATTCTTCTTGTTAATGAAAAGTCCTCCCTGTCAAAATATAAAACATCATCTCCGCTTATAATATTTTATTTTTTGTTTCTCATGATCATTATTATAGCTCAGGGTTTCTTTTGGGGTGGATTGAATATTCGAAGGCTGGCCGCATATTTGTCTCTATTGGTATTTTGCTATGTTGGTTACAACATAAATACTAATTCGCGCCGGAACCAATATATTGTGGTTTTCTCCATATCCGTATGGTTCATAGTTAGCATAATTCAGCATTTCTTTGACGATTCTTTTCTTACAGGTATCTTATCTCGTTCGATGACTTCATCCTCGCGAGGTGTTACCTCTCTTGCCGTTGAGCCTTCTACTTATGGAATCCATTGCACTATGCTGATTCCTATTATCTATTTTTTCTTTAAAAAAAAATTGTTAAGAAATATTTTAATAGGCGTACTTATTTTTCAAACAATTTTTATGTCTCGATCCGTCACTTCAGTATTTGCCTTATGTTGCTTTATTGGATTTTATATTCTGTTTAATGCTAATATTCATACAATATTTTTATCCATAATAACCATTTTCTTTCTTAATTTTGCTTTCACCAATCTTTTTCCAGGAGCTAGACTTACTGGAATAATCTACAGACTTTCCAGTTACACATCAATATCCCAGGTAGCTCAAATAGCATTAGTTGATGGAAGCTCCAGTGCAAGGGCAGCGGATATCTATTATAGTAATATTTCAATACTTAAGGATTTTCCAAGGTCTTTCGGTCACAGTCTTGCAGACTATAAGGATGTGGAAAAATATGTCTATGTCCATAAAAATAAAATTTTTGGAAATTATGTAATGAGTGAGCGTATTATGTCAGGAATAGGATCAATTGTATTTGAACTTGGCCTTATCGGTCTCACTCTTCCGATATTCCTATTTTTTAGATTCTTTTTAAATCCGGATAAGGCAATACGAAGTATCAGTATTTCACTTCCGCTGATAATGCTACTCTTTTTGAGCCCCTTACATCCTTTAGTTGGTTTACTCATCGGTTTAAATGAACAATCACTTAAAGATGCGTTTACCTTGAGTCCATGCAACTACAACAGTATCTAAAACGAACTTGTGTAATCTGTGAATAATAAGTAATTTATATTTTCCTTAAGTCAGTCATCATTTTGATGAAGAAAACATCTTAAGGAAATTCAAAATAATTGAGACAAATGATTTAAGGCATTATTTTTTATAGCGGAATATGACTAATAAGTGAATCTGAAGAAAATTTTTGAAAATTCAGTTTGGTATGGCCTTGTTCCAAGGCTGCCCTCTCTGGTTACTGTCTTATTGATGCCAATTATCACTCCTTTTCTCACCAAGACAGATTACGGGCAATGGGGAGTTATCAACTCATATTCTGGAATCGTTATGAGTATCTGTGGACTTGGTCTGCAACTTCCGATGGGTAACAGTTTTTTTAAATATCACAGAAATAGCAATTATAGGCTAGTATGGAGACGTATTTTCTTTCTGATGCAAATTAGTAGTGTATTACTGTCAATAATACTTTTTATGACGGTATATTCATCTATTACCACTACGATGGGGCTGTTTCGGTTATCAGTAGCGTTTACTACTGTTATACCAATACTTCTTTATCCGAATCAGGTGATGGTGGAAACCTTTTACACATTAAGCGACAGACCAAGGCTATTTGTCATTGGAAACCTACTCGGCACTCTTCTTGGTATTTTTGTCTCATATTTTTCAATTGTTCAACTTAAATTAGGTTATTTTGGTTGGCTGCTTTCAGCCGCTACATCATCAGGTTTTGTTTTTATATTTTTTTTTAGACCGATATGGTTAGATGAAAAAATATATCCATATGCCTTATGCCCATTAAGACGAATTCTCAAATGGTTTCGTGTTTCTCTCCCCATCACCCTTCATATTCTTGGCAATAATTTGTTAACCACATCTGATAGAATTATTATGGGGATACTAATGGTCAGCCTAGAGGATGTCGGGTTATATACAAACGGATTTCAATTTGGTGGATACATTACTATATTGGTTGGTGGCTTACTTACTGCCATTGGGCCGACTCACCAGTATGCCTACAGGGGCAACAATTTTCGCGAGGTAAGACAGTTATACTACCTAACGCAGCTCTGTTTATCCGGGATAGTATTTTTTGTTGCGTTATGGATGCCTGAAATATATTTTTTATTAATAAAAAACAAGCCATTACA
>JADFZC010000106.1 GCA_015232735.1 Oligoflexales bacterium
TTTGCTGATAGTTGTCCGATTCTGATGATGCGGTTGAAAGATAATAGGGGTGCTTCATATTTTTTCCTTTCGCACGTTTATAAAAACAAGATCGCCGATCAGGCCAGTCATTTAGTTAAAACGCTGGCAAGGAAGTCATTGACGATCGATGAGATTGTATTTTCACCGCGTGAACATTTAAATGATGATCCCGCTGAGGATCAGGGCTATCTTAATGATGTCGCCCAGGCCATTTCATACCTTGCAAGTCTTGGAGCGGCTTCTTTGCAGGTATGTCGAAGGCCATATGTTTCTGACGGTGGCGAACCCAATTATCCTTATACCCGCTCAAGTGCCCTGGTGACTGAAGAGGGGTGGAGCATTAATAACAATCGTTCCCATGATCCTTTGACCCAAAATTGGCGAAGCATATGATCATGCCCCTTTCTCAAAGGTAAATCCGGTTTATGATTATCTGTATAGCTTTATTTGTTCTATGGTATCGAGGGTGCAGAAGGGTATTGCGGCGTGGTTTTCAAAAGTTTACAGAGACAGGTATATAGACGACATTTGTGGACATATTTCCCGTACCCATCTGGCCCCAGCCGTTTGATCCCCAGCACTTGACCGTGCCATCGAAAATCAACGCACAGTAATGATAATATCCACCTGCAATTGATATCGCCTGTGAAACGTTTTCCACCTCAACCGGGAGGCAACTTCCTGTTTCCAAAAAAGTGTTATTGAATTTTGGAGTTCTGTCGGCAGGGACTCCAAGAAGACCATACCTGTTGCTTCCCCAGCAGTTTACCTTTCCGCTTTGAATCAGGGCGCAATTTGCGTTAATCGATGTCGCCATGGCTATTGGATCGGATATGCTGATTGCAGTCACCGGTCTCGTCTCATTTCTGCATGGAGAGATGCCGCTGGATCCGAAACATGGACTGAAGAACTGGGCTGGATCGATTGTGACGTTACCCAATTGACAATAGTTATTGTCTCCCCAGCATTTGACAGTGCCGTCTTTCAATGTTGCACAGTAATAACGGAAGTAGTTGTCCATTAATGAGATAGAAACCGCATCCGCTAGGTCATTCATTGGAAAATCACTAACCACGCTTAATGTATAGCCACGGCATTCCAAAGGTTGACTGGAAGGCAGGTAACAGATGATATCGTCACCCAGAAAAAGAGAATCCACATCTTTTGCATTTTCCAAAGTGAAAGGAATGCCTGATGTGTTGTTTTGAAGATCAACGTGCCCCCAGCATTTAACCGTTTTGTCTTTCAATATGGCGCAGCTGTGAAACCATCCAGAGGCTATTTTAATTGCGTCTCTGATACCCTCGACCTGGACAGCAGAGGTAAAATTACTTGACGCTGACCTGTTGCCAAGCTGTCCCAATCCGCCATTTCCCCAGCACTTTACAGTGCCGTCAGCTATGAGGGCGCAGGCGTGGCCATCTCCGTTTGCTATTGCTACAGCACCTGCGACCTGGCCAATCGCTGTTGGAGTGACAAATGTGTGAGCCTCGTAATTGGAATCCAGAATGGTGCCCCAGCATCTGACCGCTCCATTGTCCATCAGGGCACACGTGTAAAGTCCTTTCGATGAAATGGCGACAGCTTTTCGCCCCGTTAAGCCAAATTGGATTTCACCTCGATGAGCACCGTATTTCCTTATTGTGATCTCTTTTGCATTTTCATCCCAGCTTGCATCGAAACCAAATATATCTGACAATGTATCTGCCGGAACCATCGTCCTTTGATCCCTTCGCACAGATCTCACATCCGGGGAGATGTCCATAGGTCTTGGCCGTCCGGCTACATTGACTATATTGGACCCTCTGGCCGATGCGGGGCTGACCAGAGGGTCGTCAGGATAAAAAACCGCCATTTGATTATACATGGATGCTTTGGCCTCCTGGGTCGTCTGATCCCAAAGTGTTGCGCCCCCGAGTCCGGAGATTGCATAACGGAGGGGAACGTATTTTTTTGTACCCATTATAAACGGAACAGTGTCCATGGTTTTCCTCTGGCCGTCCAAATAGTACTCCTTCGAGTCAATATACATTTTGATTTCCCGGCCAACGGTATCCATCGGGATGTTCTTTATTTTCTGGAGTCTGAAAGTGTAATCATAACCGTATCCAGCCCAGGTTGTTCCCTCATGGATGGAGGTTTCATAACCGTCAGCTAAAATTTCAAAATAATATGTCTGACCTGAATAAAGACCAGCGGAAACATCCACCTCGAATGGCGTGCCGTCATTTTTGCTTGAGACGACAGCAGCTGGAAAAGGTGTGTTAATGGAATAAACCCTGATACTGGCGGCGATATATCGCGCAGGATCGTCAGCATCGACGACAACCCCTCTGAATTTGGCGTTTAACGGGAGAAAAACCTGATTTTCAAACAACAGCTGCGCTATAGCCTCGTGTCCCTCCGGTGTTGGATGATACCATCTGAACTGCCCGCCTCCATCTTTGGTTCTCGACAGGAACATTGCATTGGCGGCCCCGCCGACCATTTGAGCTTCAGTGGGATTTCGAAGGAACTGCTGTGTACATTCCTCTGTATTTGTCGTAATTGCGGGGGGGCATGCCTCATGTCCCCCGAATATGTTCTTTACATTTAAAAAAACAATTTGTTCCAGAGGTCCGGTATTTCCCCTCTTTAAATAGAGCTCGTTGTTGGCAAGGCGGACGGCCTCCCTTTGCTCCTCATCCATGCTGATCTGCAGATTTTTTATGTCAGATCCCCTGTAATTGTATGGTACTGGAGTATATGGAAGCCAGAAAAAACTGGGGTATATGGAATTCAGCACCCAGGTTGGGACTTCTATTACGGAGTAATTTTTCGGGTTTCTGTCCATAAATGGATAGTTGATGAACACGATTTTGCTTCTCGATGCTTTCTCCCCTATTTTTACCATTGCATTTTTCAAGTCGTCCCTCAATTTGTGTGTGCCAGTCCCTCCAAGCCCAAGAAGGACTTTTCCTTTTTCCAGAACCTCGTCACAGGTTCCGAACATTGGAAGACCCAAAAAGCATCCGGCAATGATACCGGCAAACATGGACTCATCGTTCCCCCCCATCGTCATCAGTATCAGGTCAGCGTCTTCAGGTGTCGAGAGAAGCTGGGACTTGACTGTTTCAGTACAGGTTACGGTGTATGATCTTTGGGACTCGATTTCTATCATGCCTTCGATTGTCTTGACACGGCAGATACGTCCGGTTAGAGGCAGCGGGGCAAGATCTTTGGGCCAGAAGGCGGGGTCATTGTACTTTATGGCAGCATTGACCGCTTCAACCTCGGTTTTAAATGTTTCGTCTATATCGTATGTTGCCAGGTTGGCGACCTGCTTGTGGCTTTCTATTTCAGCAGTAATTGATCCGCTGCAGGCATGGGTTTCGAACGAAAGATCAAGCCCCTTCAGGCCAAAAAGGCTGGAAATTTTTTCGGCATACAGATAACCCCAGTTTCTGCGGCTGTTGAGGCATCCGTGAGGTTGCCTGATATCGAAAAGGTTTTTTGCAGGTTTTGTCTCTCCTGGCTGTACATACTCCATCTGAAACCATTCGCTGTCAGCACCTGGGCCGGCGGAATAGGAGTCTCCGAGCTGTACAATTTTGACTGGTTTTGCATAGACTGCAAAGTATGTGCTGAAATGGGCAGTGACTGTGGATATTGTGTGGTTTGCCACATCCATTTTAACCGGTGCTTTTGTGAGAGTGTGCTGGATTTCGTCAAAACGGAGAATGACGAAATCCTCAAGCCTTTTTTGTACAAGGGCCCCCTCGGTTATTTTGAAGGAGATCTCCGCGTTTTCGAATTTTGTACTTGACGAGATGTCTATGACCGGTCCGACGACTGACTTCAAATTTCTGAACAGCGGTGTCTGACTAAGGTCGTCGACCCTTACTTTTTCGTTGATATTGTCAAGCGAACCAAAGACTTTTAGTCCGACATAGGCACTGTTCTCAGGCTTGTTGAGGATAACGAGGTTTATCGTATTTAAATCCTGCTGCAAAAGCTCAAGGTTTACCTTTAAAGGATCAGATGCCAATGTCTTGAGATCGGCTCCTGAAAAATCTTTGGCATAATCCTTGAACCCCTCTCGCGATATTTTGAGATTATAAATTGAAATCATTCCCCTGTCTGGAATACTGATCCTGTTGACCTGAGGAAGAAGTATTCCTTTGTAAAGAATTTCACCAAGAGCAGTGATTACAAGGGTCGCACCTATAGATTGATCCATTTTTTTGACAGGATCGTAAAAACTGACACCCAGGGAAATCTCAAAGGAAGGATTATCTTTTGTTGGAGATGAAGCTTGAGTCGGAGTTGAAACTGAAGTTGAAACCGGAGTTGAGCTGATTTGTTTGTCATTGGTGATATTAAAGGCTGCGATCACCTCGATTTTGATATGGTTTTCAATACCTGAAACGATTTCAAATGAGAGAGGAAGCGCTTGTGCCACAGAGCCTGATTCGGCTGAGCCGTTCATCGGTACCACAAATTTTTTTTCGTTGTTGGAATTTAGCACGCAAAAGGAGACTATCTCATAGAATCCTGGGGCAACTGATATCGGATCACTGACAAAAATTTCATCTTTTTGAGTGAGATTGAGAATTTGATCGTTGTATATTGATTCGGAAGCTCCCTGCTTGCGGATACTGAATTGGATTTTTTTAGTTTCAGACTGTTGATCGCCTTTGACATAGCTTTTGACTTGAACGTCAAAATACAGATTTTGATTTGGATTTCTATCATTATTTTGGGAGACACCATCGGAAGACGGGCCAGCCTGTGGCTGGATATTTTCTGCATTTGATTTGTGCTTTTTCTTGCTAAAAAGCTGGCATCCCGATACGACTAGACTTACTGAAAAAAAGACACTTATGATTGAAGTTATCTTTGATCGCATAAGCGGTTTTTCCTTTTTACTGACAATATTCAATCACTTTGGATGAAAAAAAGTGAAAAATGTGAAAATTCAGGAAAAGATGAATCGTTCTTTTCCATCTGTCATCTTTTACTCCACCTCTCCATTTTATCCAACGGTGGCGTAAAACTCCGCCGTGGACGAAACGCGCTGCGCGTAGACTAATATCTTGTAACTTCGGTAATAGGTTCACATACCGTACACCACAAATAACATCCAGATTTTGAACTCATTAGAGAAATACAGAAACATAAACGGCAAACTTTGCCTATAAAAAACCAGCTCTCCTTGCTGAGAAAATAATAATATCAACTAAAAAAACATAAATTTAAAAACAAGGAGAGCCGAAACATGACTCCACTACATCAACGCGTGATCGAAAACATGAAACTCAGAAATTTTACCAAAAAGACCCAAAAAATATATCTCCAGAATATCGCGACATATTCCCGGCATTTTTGGAAATCTCCTGATCAGCTTGGTCCTGATCATATCATGTCATATCTATTATACCTTGGAAGATGCCGTTTGGAAGCAACTATGAAAACCGCCTGTGCCTCACTCAGGTTTTTATATAGGGGAACCCTTGATAAGGACTGGAAAATATTAAAAGATCCGTTTCCCAAAACTCCAAAGAAACTTTCTGTCGTCCTGAGTCTTTCTGAGGTCGCCATGTTTCCTCTGAAATATATCCAAACTCCCGAGTCCCGTTGGCTGTCATATCGCTGAGGTACCTTCTCGAATATGGCTTATCCGCTAGAAGATGATCCCAAGGTCCATAAAGCCCCTCAGACCTCGAATCTGCTCAAGATGGAGAATACGAAATCCCCCACCCTTTCAGAGTATTCGTAATCCCTCTTTTAAAATCGCCCCCCCCTCCCCTATCATCCAGCACGGCACCCGGGCCTTCCCATGGATATGCCAAAGACCATCGTTAAAGTCCCCTCTCGGCACCCCGAACAGTCCATGCGGCAAGGTTTTGAATTTTAATCCGGCATTTGCGTAGGCATAATCAGACCCGTAAAGGCCATGGCTCATTCTCGGCGAAAGCAATCCCCCATAGGGTGCGGAATGGTCCTTCTCATTTGACTCTGTCCACCTCGCAGACAGGACATCTTGTTCTCTCGACGCTTTATACAAACGATGCGACCAGAGTCATTGGAAGGCTTACCGGTATTAGTGTTAACGCCAGCACTCTCGCAGAAAACCTTCTTTTCATTTCCGCAAAGAGGCTGGCCCCACTTCTCTGCCCGTTTTGCCGGGAGGAGGAGAACGGACTATATGTAAGGAGTAGGGGATGCAGTGAATACGAGGGGCAGGGCCTCAAGAGCAGAAGGATCATCATTGAATACTCTTAGACCGATACCGGAATACATCAATAATTTTTCCCATAGACGATTTTACAAAAAATGCCTGAAACAGCCTCTGGAAGTGGAATTCGAGACATTGATAAGGGAAGGAATGGTGGAGGCGGAGAGCTTATACAGGTATTAAAATGCACTTGCGGGGTTCAGTCGCCGACGTCATGGGAAAAGAGAAAATGGAAATGAAAGCCGAACCCCACTCCAGTATTTTCTTGATTTTGATTTTAATGCATGAGACACTTTTTAGTGTAAATTACATGAAAAAGTGTCCAAGTCATCCAGAGGTGTTTAATGCAGAATAAGAAATCCCAGACAAAAAGTAATGTAAAAAAAGAGTCTCCGATAAAAAGGAGCGGCGCCACTGCTAAAACGAAACATTCAGATTCAAGACCCAGGTGCCGATCGACAAAATTCCAAAAATATCTCTTTAATATCAAACAAATATCTGATCTTCTCGGCATATCGAGATCCATTGTCTACCAAGCTGAAAAGAGCCTTCAGCTGAAAGGCGAGGAGGTTCAGGTTGGATCAACTGTTAAAAAACTATACACATGGAACGACATCCATGCGATCACAAAAAATTTCAGTGACAAGGTTAAAACGAGTAAACCAAACGATCTCAAGATCAAGGTTTTCTGCAACCTGAAAGGCGGCGTGGGAAAATCATCCCTGGGGTCCCAGGTGGCCATGCGTGCATCGGCAAACGGCCTTCGAACACTGATAATCGATCTGGATCCGCAGGCGCACGCCACCCTTGCACTCGGCTACGACGAGATTTCAGACAACTGTCCGACCATACTGAACTGCCTCATAGGACGCGGTGAGGAAAAAAGGGACATTGAAGACGTTGCAATTCCTGTCACCCCCTTTCTAAGTCTTGTTCCTTCAAACCTCTCTCTATCCAGTATAGAGATGAAGCTTCAAAATGATCATCGCCGCGCAGAGAAACTTAGAGCCCTTCTTGACCCGATCCGGAAAAAGTGGGATCTCATAATTATTGATACAAATCCGTCCGCATCTCTTCTTAATGTCAATGCGATCCTTGCAGCCGATGAACTGTGTGTTGTTTGTGCAACCGACTTCCTTTCTGTTACCGGATTGAAGCAGCTTTTTGAAATAATAAACGACCTCGCTGAAGATTTTGAAGACTTCGGACCCAACATCCGCATAATTCCAAACCTCTTCGATGTTCGCGAGGCAATCGCCCAGGAATCACTTGGAGTCCTCAGACAGAGCTACGGCAGCTACCTTACAAACACCGTAGTAAGAAAAAATGTCGACCTGAAAGAGGCACAAAAAATCGCTCAGGCAGTCTGGCTTTACAATAGAAAATCCCCTGCAGCTGAAGACATCATAGCATTGACAAACGAACTCATTACCGAGGTGGAAGGCTGATGACTATAAAGATGAGAGAACCCAGCGAATCTTTCAAAAAGCAGGTAAGCCAACTGCCTCCCCTGCAAAGAAAAAAGAGATCCTGGCGAGATGACAATGAAGTTAACAACCTAATATCCAAGGAAAATATCGAAGCAACTGTAGCATCAGACGCTATAGCACCAGATG
>JADFZC010000107.1 GCA_015232735.1 Oligoflexales bacterium
TGGCCCTGAATCTTGTTCCCTTTGGCACATAAGAAACACGAACAGGTGTTATAAGGGTTCTTTGATCAAGAGCACCGGCTACAAATGGAAAGATGGTATCCAATCTCCGATTTGTAACCCCATTTCAGAGAGCTCTCCAAGAGTAACAGGACAAAAAGTCTTTTCCCGCAATCAAGGTGAAAAAAACAAGCGTCACCGTCGAAAGTATGCTGCTTCCAACAATGGAGCTGACCGTCTCCTCCTTGTAGATGTCATACTTTTCAGCAAACATAGGGACAATAATACCAGTCGGCATCGCAATAAGAATGATTATTTCAGCGGCAAATTTTCCCGAGAGACCAAATAGAATCATGAATCCCACAGCGCTCAGAGGCTGCAAAACAAGTTTAAATGCCATATCAGCAACAGCATCCCAGCTGGGGGTGAATTTGAATCTGGTCATCATGAGGCCTAAGGCAAACAGTGCAATGGGCGATGTCGCATCGCCGAATATCTTCAGTCCCCTCAAAAGAAACGATGGTATCGGAATATGAAATGCGGCGACAAAAATACCAAGAAATGGCGCTACAAAAAAAGGCTTCCTCAGAAGATTCAGGATTTCCCTCTTTATCAGATCCCTCAATGCTGAACCACCTGCGCCATCTGTGCTCCTTTCAAGGAATATTATCGTCAAGGGCATCATCACGGCGGAAGATATCAAATTGCCTATGGCTACGGAAAACAAGGTATCGTCTCCAAAAATCTGGGACAGATACGGGATTCCCATAAATGCCATGTTTGGAAAGGAACACACCGTCGCCATCATAGCGGATACCTTAAGCGAGCGTTTAAGGAATTTACGACTTATAGTCAACACCAGCACATAGACGCTCATCAGGGAAAAGAAAAAAGCCGTTATTAACCTTAAATCCATAAGTTTTTCAATTGGGGATGAAGCCAAGGAGGTAAAAAGAAGCACTGGAAAGGTCATCTGCACGACAAGGATTGAAAAGACCTGGCTTGCATCAACCGGGAGAATCTTTCTTCTCCCTGCCAAAAAACCGCATGCTATGACGACAATTATTGAGAGAACACTCTGAACTGCAATAAACACGTTTGTTAACTCCATTTTGCCGGATTTGCCCTGATTTATAAAGCCGATTTCCCTGTTTGCCCTGACTCAAATTCCGGATGATCTCACTTATACAGAAATCCAGGATGTGTAAAGAACAGTTTTTTCTCTCCGACAATAAGGCGCGGCACCATAAAATATGTGCTGCCGCATTAATGATATCATCTTAATTTCACATATGATTTGACAGATACATGTTAATGATCTGATGACTCGGTTTTGTCCGGAAGGTTAAAGCGGTAGGACAGTAGCCACGTTGCACAAAACGGATCAGATAATGTCAATGCGGTTGGCAATACTCATGGACCAGAGACAAAAAATTGCTTAACTCCCGTTCGGTCTCCGGACCTGCGATGCCGTCCACCTTATTAAGGTTATGATTGCTTTGAAAACTTCTCACTGCAGCCTCGGTCTTTTGACCATAGATCCCGTCGATAGTGTCAAAAAAGTAGCCTACGTCGTGCAACGCAGTCTGCAACTCCGATACGAGCCTTCCCCGGGAACCTCTTTTAAGAATCTGACCCTCGAAACTTATTTTGCATTGATCGTAAAAGCCGTAAGTGGGTTCCTGATCCCCGTCTATATTTGAAATATCAAAAAACACCCTCAAATAATCGAACTGCTGATTCAGCCTGCTGCGCAGCCGATAGAAGAAATGCCTTTCCTGGTTGGCGGTTTCATAACTTGCAGTGATAAAGTGGGTTCCCTGGGCAGATATTTCCGATTCGATCTGCATCGGCTGCCACTCAGTCCACTTTACACCATCAACACTAGTCGCAATTTCAAACGGTTCAATCGAATCGACCGACTCCCATCGAACTTTCAGCATTTTAAAACCCTGGTTGGCCCTGAATACCTTGCCGCCGGCATCTGCCGAAATATCGATATCGCGAATGAATCTTTCCTGATCATTCGGCACGTCATCAGCAAAAGCGGGAAATTGATGGATTGCCAGGGCAAATACAATTGAACTTATGAAATACCTGATTTTCATTTTCATCTCCTCCAAAAAATATTTATTTCATAATAAAAAACTGCGAAATTACAGTTTGACTGCACCAAAAATGTTTTCCATATGACAGATCCATTAGTCAGGTACAATTCAAAAATTATTAATGCCTATTTGGTAGGATTAGCCTGATGCAAAAATATTGTATTCTGACAAAAAAAATCCGCAGCGTGAGTCCTGGGTGGCATGACTGCAGCAAAAAATCCCAGAGAACCAAATTTAAACCAAGTGAACGAATTTGGTTTATATTTTTCAAATTATTGGTTAATAATCTCCTTTTCATCAAGTTTAAGGAAACCTCGTCCTTCAGGGTGAGGTTGTTCAATCTAACCAAAATCAGGAGAGGTTTAAAGCCTCTCCTGATTCGACACCCGGTCCTTCAGGCCCGGGTTTACGAAAAAGATTTTTTTGGGAGTTGTTATGAATGCCACTAATTTTACCAATAGAGGGATGTGTTGTCTGTTAGCATCAACATTATCCGTTATGAGTTTTTCGGCGCATGGGCAGGGTGATGAACGTGATAAAATCATTGCCATTCAACAGAGGGAGATCAGGAAATTTTCCGAAGAACTAGCCGCGCTCAAGGCACTTGTGAATACCAATAATAAAAACCAGACTGAGGCAATAGATGCCTTGAGGGATAACTTGGGCTCAAAAATTGCAGCCGAACAGGTTAGTCGAACGGTTGAAGACAAAAAAGTGGCAAACCGTGCCACTTGCATAAGCCAGAAAATAAGGAGCGAACTCAGCTTGATCTGCAGGAAAGTCTCTACGCCCAGCTCAAAAACCGCTGTATGCGATCAAAGTGAGTTTTTGACTGGAGGAGGCGGTAACTCCGGGCCTGTTTTTCGCGTTAAAGACAGTTATCCTGATATTACCAATCCAAAAGCCTGGAAGGTCGATTATGTTACCAAAGATTCCAACACCATTATAGGTCCCTACAACAACCAATATACCTATGCAATCTGTTGCCGACTTATAATTCCCGATCTTCAGGCGGCCTGCCAATAATAATGGCACTGCAAAGTTCAAGTTGGTTGTGGGAACTGGAGGGATGTCTTTTAGGAAGAAAAAATCGTAATTAGTTGGCGGGCGCTTTCAGCGCCAGCGACTAATTCACCGAGGTAGCCCCCTGCAAACTTCTTTTAGCCTGCTCATCCTTGAAAGCTTTCTTCAAATGATCGGGAAGTTCCTTCTTCATATCAACACCTATAACCTTGGAGACGCCGGCCTCCTGCATTGTCACTCCATACAACTGGTCCAAAACCTCCATGGTCCTTCGGTTATGGGTGATAATAATAAACTGAAAACGCTCCGAAAGAACATCAAGGACCCTGTTGTATCGCCCGACATTCGCTTCATCCAAAGGTGCGTCAACCTCATCGAGGAAACAGAACGGGGTAGGCTTTGTTTCAAGAAGTGCAAAAATCAGGGATATTGCCGTCAGCGCCTTCTCTCCCCCCGAGAAGAGATTCATATGCTGCGTCTTCTTCCCTGGAAGACGAACCATTATATCCACTCCGCCATTTAATGGATCTGTATCATTTGTAAGCTGAAGATGCGCCTCTCCTCCCGGAAACAGCACAGGGAACCTTTTTTCAAAATTCTGATTTATCAAATTGAACACGGAACAAAACTTGTTCCTCGCTGTTTCGCTTATCTCGGATATGGCATCCTCAAGAAGTGCAATGCTTCCGTTTATCTCCTCTCTCTGGCCTTTTATGAAATTATACCTTTCGGATATTTTTTCATACTCTTCAACGGCCATCATGTTAATGTTCCCCATATTTTCTATGCGTATTCTCAGCCTGTGAATCTCCTTGGATTCATACTTGGAGTCGAAAAAACTTTCTCTTTTAAACTTATGGTCGGCAATATTGATCTGGTACCTTTCCTCCGCCTGGCTCACTACCGCCTGAAGGGCGTTTTCCGCCTTTTCTAGGTCATAGTTTGATTTTGTCTTTAGATTTTCAATCTCAAGCTTCCTGTCATTGGCCTTTCTGAGCCTGGCCTCAATCTCCCTTATCTCCTGCAGAAGACCGGCACTTGCCTCCCTGTGGATGGCATGCTTTTTCTCCAGGTCATCCATCTGCTGAAAGAGCGATTCAATCTCCTCCCTTGCTTTGACCTGATTGTTTCTGGCGATTCGAATCTCCTCTTCCTTGCGATTTTTCTCGTCAAACCTCCTTGCCACGGAAGCCTGAAGACGTTCCAGCTGGTTTTGGCTTGTGAGATGGCTTCCCCTGAGGGCACTGGCTTTCGCCTCGGCCTTTCCAAGCTCGACCTCCCTGCTTCTGAAAAGTCTCCCTATTTCCTCATGCTTTTCCTCGACAGAGGACATCTCCTCCCCAAGGGAATCCATATCCAATACAAGCGCATCCTTTTCCTTTCCATATGAAATCCTTACCTCACCAAGCGCCTTGAGTTCCTCCCTGCATCTGAATACGTCCTCCTCCAGCTTCTCATACTGTTTTGCGGCGTCATCCAAAAGGGATTTCTTATTATCCCTCTGCACAAGAACAGTCTGGAGCTTTTTCGTAATATCCATGACATCGAGGTTCTGTCGTCCCAATTTTTCCTCGATATCCCTGATGACAAGCCTGTCCTCAATTTGAAGCTTGTCGAGATTGTCGAGTTCGTTCTGGCATTTCGCCAGGTCCCTCTCATCCGTTTTCAAATTTTTTGATAAAAGCTCTATTTCGCTCTTTCTGCTTAAGATCCCGCCTTTTTCAGTACTTCCTATTATAAAATCGCTTCTGTCGTTTACGATGACACCGTTTGCCGTGAATAGAATAATGCCATCCGGAACAACCGAGATATCTTCGTCACTGAGATGGACAGCCGGCAGATAATACATTCTTTTTATGACAGGGTCCAAAAACCTGCCATCGGAAGAGACGCTCAGAAGCTCTGTCCAGCACTGGGCGTCCACGCCCTCAGCCCAAATTCTGACTTCTTCCTCATCATTCCCCCTGCATTTCGACGGAATGATGACGGGAACAGACGAAAATCCGTGTTTATGAACAAATGATGCAAGTTTATTAACCTGATTCAGGTCCTCGATAACAAATCTCTCCGTCCACATCTCAAAAGCGGAAAGAGCGCCCCTTGATATTTCAGAGGATTTTTTATTCAAGCTTATGTAATCAGTAAAAAGTCCCTTGATCATCGTCTCACTGGAAGTCCCGGTCTCTTTCAGCTTCTGCAGTATGGAGCCGATGTTGCCCACATCCTTTTCAATCTCTTTCAGGGAAACATATCTGGCTTTTGTACCAATATAAACCTCCTTGAGACGGTCCCTCTCCTCCGAAAGAGATTTGATTTCCTCCTGTCTTTTTATTATCGCTTCCTGTCTTGACTGTTTTTCCACAAGGAGCTGTTCAAGTCCGCTTCTGTGCGCTTCTGCGCTTTTCTGAATTTCCTGAAGCTCACTCTCGATGGAAACAAGATCCTCCTCAATGCTCCTCATCCTCTGTTCGCATTGTGCCTGATCCTTTAGATAACGTACCCTGTCCCTTTCCATGGACTCACAGCGTATGGCATTGCTTTCGAGCATCCTGTCATAATTCTTCATTTCCTCTTCGAGATCGTCCAATCGGGATTGAAAGACCTGCCTGGCTTCAGCAGCGCTGTCAACCTCGATTCTCATGCTTTCCACGATATCCCTCAGTTCCAACGCCTGCTGGTCCGCCAGAGATAGAGCGCGCACTGCCTCATCGACCTCCGCATCAAGCGTTTCGAGGTTTTTCTGATCCAGCTCGATTTCCTTTTCGATCTCCTCTATCCGTCTCTTTGCGCTTTCAACAAGAGAATCCTGGTTTTGAAGAGTGGATTCGGCCCTCGCTATAAGAACCCTTATTTTTGTGATTTCCTCATTAATCTGATTTAACTCCGGATTCGACTCGTCAAGCCTGCCGGTAAGTTCCACATGCTTTGCCTCAAGTGCCGACAGCTCGCCAATAAACTCAGCTTCCCTGACATATTCCGTATCCATGCTTTCAAGGATCGCTTGTTTTTTCTCAAAGTTATCGGCATAGGAATGCGCCAAAAGGCGAAGATCCCTCTCCTTGAGTTCCGAGGAAATTTTTCTGTACTCAAGGGCTTTTTCGGCCTGATCCTTCAGCGTTTCAAGACGTCCCTGAAGCTCGCTAACAATATCCTCGAGACGAGACAGATGGCTCTTTGTAATTTCAAGCTTTTTCTCCGCCGAAGCCTTCTTGATCTTGAATACGCTTGTACCGGCGGCTTCCTCCAGTATTTCCCGAACCTCCTCAGGTCTGGCGTTCAGAATACGCTCGACCTGACCCTGCTGAATCATAGAATAACTGCGCCCGCCAAGACCGGTGGTCGCGAAAAATTCAACGATATCCTTTAAACGGCACTGCTTCTGGTTGATCAAATATTCACGCTGTCCATCGATGTAAAGACGCCTCGTAAGCGCTATCTCTGTTTCATGCCTGTATTCAGGGGGACAAAACGAGCTGAAATCGGAGTTGTCAAATATAAGGGTGACTTCAGCCATGCCAAGGGCCTTCCTCTTGTCCGATCCGGCAAAGATAATATCCGTGGCGATCTTCCCGCGAAGCTGTTTGGCGTTCTGCTCACCCATAACCCAGCGGACTGCATCTATAAGATTACTCTTTCCGGAACCGTTCGGACCTACAATGCCGGTAATCCCGTCATCAAAATTAAGGACGACCTTATCGGCAAACGACTTAAAGCCGGAGATAATGAGTTTCTTTAAATGCATATAGCAGTCCCCGTGATAAATATAATGAAATAACATGCTCACAATCGTTATGAACTATCACCCTGAAGACCGGATAAGAATCTTAAAACACGGACTTCCGGCCAGTCTTCAGAATGATGGTCATAATGATTGTAAATTTTGAAACAGGCGCTAATATATCTGTTTCAGGGTTTCTATGCTCACCCCCGGGGTTATCTTCATTAAAATGACAGAAGCCCCATAGAACGAACAAGTAAGTGCCATGCCCCTTTTATTTACCGCCACCTGATAATACGAGCTTTTATAATCCACCGACTCAAGACGCGAAATCCAGAAACCATCATCGAGAGACTTCGCCTCAATGGAAAACCTTCTTTTTGCAGCCGGCCAGTAAACAAGGTCCCTGAAATGGTTTATAATGATCATATTCTGGCCGTTTATGGTATCAACTGTAAAATCACCTGGATAATGAAGGCCGTCGACCTCGCCCTTGAATCCGTACACACGCTTGAATTCCATAACATCTGAAGTTCTTGGAATACACTGGTTTAGGACCATATTGAAATATTCCGGACATGTTCCGTCGGCATTTTGAGGTTTGGCCAAAACATCCCCTATTATGGAAATTCGCACTATGTTATTGGCATTTTCCGAATTCGCATCTCCCCTGTGAGATATGTAGAAAGCATTGTCATCGGAAGGATCAGGTTTGGCTTCCCAAATATTCGTACGATAATTTTTAGTATTAGGCGAGGTTATGGAATCTGCTGAATCAGGCGTTCCATCGGCGTTAAGCAGCGTAAAATACAGCCACCTGAGTTCCGTATCCACAACAGGATCACTCAGATTTCCCAGCTCCTTATAGGGGAAACCGGCATTTTTCTCATTTTGAATATTGTAAACCGCAAATTGATACCGGTATCTGTTGGTAACCTGACGCCTC
>JADFZC010000108.1 GCA_015232735.1 Oligoflexales bacterium
TCGTCCTTCAGGGCGAGGTTGTTCAAGCTAACCAAAATCAGGAGAGGTTTAAAGCTTCTCCTGATTCGACACCCGGTCCTTCAGGGCCGGGTTTACCAATGATTAAACTCTCTTTTCAGACTTTCCCAAGCAACAATATCTTGTCAAAAATTCACATTAGCGCTAAAAGGTAATACCCGGCTTTTTAATTCCTGGACACTGGTGAGATGTATTTCCCAAAGAAAGGAGTGCACATGTTTTCTCCCTTGTCGTATCAAAAAGGAACCCTCAAGCTTATTGATCAAAGGCTTCTCCCTGTCAAATCGGAATGGATTTCATGCACAAGCCTTGAGTCAGTGGCTGTTGCTATTGAGACCATGGTGGTCAGGGGGGCTCCGGCGATTGGTTGCACAGCAGCTTATGGCCTGGCTATTGATGCAAGGAATTCCAAGGAGAATCTTTGGCTGGAATACGAGAAGAAATTCATGCAGGCCTGCCAGCGCCTCTCAAGGACCAGGCCGACGGCGGTTAACCTGTTTGGTGCCATAAATCAAATAAAGAGGGTTGCTTCGAGATTCGAAATGAATACTCCCATGAGCATTGCGGCTGACAGGATAGAGTCTGAGGCTGAAGCAATATTTCAAAATGACATTCAGACCTGTCATGCTATTGGCAAAAACGGACTTGAACTGGTTAAAAATGAAAAAATAACTGTACTGACGCATTGCAATGCCGGAGCGCTTGCAACAGCAGGATATGGGACAGCTCTGGGCGTTATCAGGAGTCTTCACGATGCAGGCATGCTGGAGCATGTTTATGCCGATGAAACAAGGCCGTATTTGCAGGGATCAAGGTTGACTTCATTTGAATTATGGGAGGATGGGATCCCAGTAACCCTCAATGTGGATTCGGCAGCCGGGTACATTATGGCGAATAAAAAAATTGACTGGGTAGTGGTTGGCGCGGACAGGATTGCGGCCAATGGTGATACTGCAAACAAGGTGGGTACCTACAATCTGGCGGTACTGGCAAAATATCATAATGTCGCATTTTACGTTGCAGCGCCGCTGACCACTTTTGATCTTTCAATAACATCGGGAAGCGGTATTCCGGTCGAGATGCGTGACTCAATGGAGATAAGTCACATATTTGGAAGCCGGATTGCTCCCGAAGGCATAAACATACTAAATCCTTCCTTTGATGTGACACCACATAATCTCATTACCGGAATTATCACCGAACATGGCGTACTGAGGCCTCCGTATACCGATACGATAGCGAGGTTGTTTGATTCTCAAAATGTAAGAAGATAAACTCGCTATTGACATAAGCTCGTTTTTTTGAAATAAATCCCATCTCTTGGTGCAAAACCAGCAGGCGGGGGGGGCGTAGCTCAGTTGGCTAGAGCGCTGCCCTTACAAGGCAGAAGTCCGCGGTTCGAGACCGTGCGCCCCCACTTTCATGCAGAAACGATTCCGGTTCAGGAATCGACTAAAAAATTTGATTTCGGCTGATTTTTCATGACTTTCCCAAATGGAAGCAAATTCATCGATATCCGGTTTTGAATACCGTAGTTACAAATAATTTAATATTTTTATCACAAGCCACTAAAATTCTTCCAGGTATTAACAATATTTTTTTATTTATTGACAAAAATTTATTTGTCGTTTTATTTTTTGAGCACAAAAATTAGCTTGGTTTTATAAATAGTCTGCTGGAGCTTTCTTCAATGGAGCAATTAAAAAGTCAGATTGTAGGGTTTGTCAATAAAGTAATGAAACATAATCCTGTCGGATGGTATCTGGATGCCAAGAAACAGGTTGAAAATCTCGGCAAGGCAAGGCACCCATGTCCTGTATGCGGTCAGCCGGGGGTAAAATATCCTGCGATATGCATACATTGCAGGTGTACCGGGGTGCCGGAAAACTGATTTTCAGGCTACATAATGGAAGGTCCGTCAGTTGCTTCTCCATCTTTCTCGCAGTGCGCCCGTATTTGAAAACCGGAAGGAGGATCCACTTTGATATTGGGACAGGCCTCAAAGGTTTTTGAAGAGCTGTTTTTGCATAGATATCTTAATTTTCCCCTGCAGTCATTCTCCCGAATAAGCCCGTAGTGAAAGAAATTTCCGATGTTCCTTTTTTTAAGAGCCAGGAGTAAATAATCCGGTTTTACTCCATAAAAAGACAAATCCAGCGTATCACTCAAAGTATCGGATTCTTCACATATCGCCTTAATTGATATGTGCTGAAATCCGTCTATTATCTCCCTTGGGGACAGGGAAATCTCAGGAAGGTTGTTCTTATTGCAGAGGCTCCAGATGTTTGCTGTTCGTGAACATAGGTATCTCGCTTTGCAGACGGTTGAAGCTGAGAGATAGAATTTGAATTCAAGCGGTTTTGTCTTATCTACGTTTGATCCCTGTTTAAAATTGATGGAATCCCCTGCCAGCGTGAGTTTCGGATGTCTTGAGCTGCCCTCGGAAGGCTTGGTTATGGATATCAGTTCACCATTCTTGATTTGGAATCTTACCTCGGAAGTCACCGGGAACCGGTCCTCGAACTCGATTGAGAAAATCACATTATAAATTCCCGGATTTGAAGCCTTGAGACTGATTCCGTTCAGGCAATCTTTTTCCATCTGTCCATTTATAAGGCAATTGGAGATTTTGATTTTGCCTTCAGGGATTCTTATCGGACGAACGATAACATGATCGTTTGATTTGGATACATCGAGACTGAATGCAGTGGAATTTTCACCGTTTTCCGATACTACAAACTCGACGTTCTTTTTATCAGTGGATTTTTTTTCTTTAGTGCAGCCGGCCTGTCCTGCGCAAAATAAGGTAAGCAACATGATTACTTTGATAAAACCCGGTTTTCCAGACCCAAGTGAACGTTTTTTCTGGTACATGCAATTCATCGTTTATCCATTCGCGACAGGTTGGCAGAAAAAGCCTGCTTGGATCCCCTAACATCCTGAAAGAGGACACCAGGGGTATGGACAGCAACTTCTATTCCAATGCTAACATTTTATTAATAATGTAATTTATTTCATAATTAGTGATATGATTGCAAAATGTGTCAACAGATTTGACACATTTGGATAAACATTCGATTTGATGTTCGTTAGTTTTGGATTAATTTATGCGTGGAGCAACTGCTTTTGCATGGAGGGATCTGGTTGTGGCGGTATGAATCATTGAAGTGAGGTCTTTTTACCCTCACTGTTTATTGTAACGGGATAGCTGCTGGTGCATTTTCCACCAGCGATCAGTATGAAATTGTTCTAATAATATAATAAGGAGCATGATAATGCGTTTAACTCTGACAGCCATGCTTTTACTCTTTTTTGCCCTACCCTTCACTAACAGGGAAGCTTTTTCATTGGATGAAATGAAAGATCAGAAGGTATCCTGGCTTAAAGTATCAATCGGCATAATTGGCACGGCCTCCGACGACATACTTTTTGAGGCCATATCGGAGGTTAAAAACAAGGGGTATTCGGGTCTTTTGGTCATTTTGGATACCCCGGGCGGTTCCCTCGATTCGACCAGATCCATGGTCCAGAACATTATGAAGGCCCCATTTCCTGTTGTTGTTTGGGTTGGCCCGGGCGGAGCAAGGGCTGGAAGTGCCGGTGCTTTTATCACTCTTTCAGCACACATTGCATCCATGGCACCCGGAACCAATATTGGTGCTGCCCATCCTATTGAGGCTACTGGAAAGGATATTGAAAAGGGTGAGGCAAAAAGGAAAGTTGAAAATGATACGGCAGCCTTTATGGAGTCAATTGCGGAAACCAGGGGAAGGAACACTGAGATGGCGGTATCATTTGTCATCAATTCATTATCTGTTACTTCAAGCGAGGCACTTGAGAACAAAGTGATAGATCTCATTTCTCCTAACGTGGAGACACTTTTCTCGCAGATAAATAACAGGGAGGTTACTCTGGAGGGAGGGAAAAAAACGACCATCAGGACGACAGGTGCAAGTGTCATCGAATTTCAGAAGAGCATGAGGCATCAGTTTTTGGAGATACTTTCAAATCCGAATCTCTTTTATCTGCTTTTCATTGTGGGGATAATCGGAATTGGGTTTGAACTTACCCACCCGGGAGTTGTCTTTCCGGGGGTTATAGGCGGAATATGCATGGTTCTTGCCTTGATTGCCACATCGGTGCTGCCTATAAACTTTGGCGGACTTGTTCTTATACTCATAAGTATAGCGTTCATGGTCGGTGAGATTTTCCTTCCAAGCTTTGGTGTGCTGGGTATTGGCGGATTTATTGCTTTCATCATCGGTTCTCTTCTTCTTATAGATCCCAAAAACGAACTTGGTCTCAGACTGTCCCTATCGGTAATACTTCCGGGGGCTCTGACAATAGCCGGCTTCGGTGCGCTTATCGGTTATCTTGTTCTTCGTTCGGCGCGTTCAAAGGTTGTTTCCGGCGTGGAGGGGATGGTTGGTCTTAAGGGGCATGTCCTGAATGATTTTGAAAACGGCACAGGGAAGGTCAGAATCACCGGAGAGATATGGAAAGCCAGAGCTGACGGAGGTTCTGCATTGAGGAAGGGTGACCAGATAGTTGTGTCCGGAATAAATGGGCTTGAACTTTCGGTCAAATCAAGCGAAGATCATAAGCCCGGTGAGCCGTGAGGCAAAAAGAAAAGTTAAACAATATATTTGAGAGGTTACCTATATGGGCTTAGATTTTGGTTTTATTATTGTGGTGATGATTGTCGTAGTCCTTATTTCGATGAGCATCCGCATTATCTCAGAATATGACAGGGCCATCATTTTCAGGTTTGGAAGGGCGCTTTCGGCACCAAAGGGGCCTGGAATAATTTTCATGATCCCTATTGTGGATAAGATAGAGGCAAAGGTGTCGATAAGGACAATCACCATGGATATTACCCCGCAGGACATCATTACAAGGGATAATATAAGTCTCAAGGTGAACGCGGTGCTGTATTTCAAAGTGGTGGATCCGATGAAGGCTATACTGAATGTGGAGAATTACCTGTATGCCACGAGCCAGCTTTCACAGACACACCTTCGGTCCATTCTCGGCGAACATATGCTCGATCAGATATTGACCGAAAGGGACAACATTAACGAGAGGCTTCAGACGATTCTCGATCAAAATACCGATCCGTGGGGAATCAAGGTTGTAGCAGTCGAGATAAAACACGTTGACCTGCCGGCAGAGCAGCAAAGGGCGATGTCAAAACAGGCCGAGGCAGAAAGGGAAAAGAGGGCGAAGATCATCTCTGCCGAAGGGGAACTTCAATCCGCGACAAAATTGAAGGAGGCGAGCGATATCATGTCGACCAACCCGATTACGCTCCAGTTAAGGTATCTTCAGACGATTTCTGATATGGCTACAGAGCAGAATACGAGGTTTATCATATTCCCCGTACCTTTCGACCTGCTAAAGGGGTTTAAAAACCTGGGTGATTTTTCGAAGGAAACGTAAAAAAGGTTTGGAAAGTGTGCCGGATGAATGAAGCATCCTGCTTATTTGACAAGAACTTTTTTCATCTTTTGGTTGACTTTTTGTCTGAAAATCTTTATACGGAATGTCTTACAATTTTTACAATGGCGAGGTAGCTCAGCCGGTTAGAGCGCGTGATTCATAATCACGAGGTCGGCGGTTCAAGACCGCCTCTCGCTATTTGGAGAATGGGGACACATGACGTTACCCGTGAGATTGAATTATGTCTATAGGGGTTACTTATAATCCTGAAAGAAATTGGAATATTCATATGCTTGGAAATGTTGCAAGGATATGAGATAATGACAAGGCATTCCTGAATACGAAAATTCGTTTTTGCTGTATTTTCTCAACAAAATGCACGGAGTTTTTTTGCAAAGGGACTATATAAAAACCTGAGTGAAGCACAGGCAAGCCTTGTAGATAGGGTAACGTCGTGTGTCCCCAATAACTGAGATAGGGTAACGTCGTGTGTCCCCAATAACCCCCAATAACTGTGTCCCCAATAACTACATTAAATATTTGACAAAAACACCCCCATAAAATAGCCTTATACTTGCAGTAAAAGGGGGGTGTATTTGAAAAGAGATATCTTAACATATTTATATAATTGGTTATTATCCAAAAGAAGGAAACCGCTTGTTCTGCGTGGAGCCAGACAGGTGGGCAAATCAACTGCAGTTCGTATGTTCGCAGCTGAACAAAAGCTGACTCTATACGAAATCAATCTCGAACGTCATCCTGTACTGGAAAAAATTTTTGCAACTCTCGATGTGGCGCTCATTCGTTCACATCTGGAAGGCATTTTGAAGAGGCAGATAGATGAACGTGGATCATTGCTTTTTTTGGATGAAGTTCAGGCGACTCCGCATGCTTTGGCGGCACTGCGATATTTTTATGAGGAATGGCCTGATTTGGCGGTCATTGCCGCCGGGTCATTGTTGGAGTTTACCTTATCTGAGCACTCGTTTTCCATGCCGGTAGGACGCATTGAGTACGCATTCATTCAGCCATTGTCCTTCTCTGAATTTCTCCTTGCAAAAGGTGAACAGTGGCTTTTAAATCTATTAAAAACTTATCAAATTGAGAGTCCATGGGCAAGTTCCACCCATGAACAGCTTTTAAAGCTGCTCAGAGTTTACAACCTGATTGGTGGCATGCCTGAGGTGGTTGCACATCATTGTGCCGAACCGCAAAGTCAGGATTGGAAAAAAATTCAGGAACAAATTGTCGCAACTTATCGGGATGACTTTGCCAAATATGAAAAAAAATCGCAATTGCCGCTCCTACAGACAGTTTATGATCGTTTGCCTGTCGAAATCGGCCGCAAAATCAAATCCAGTTTAATCGCCGCCGACAAACGTGCCTCGCAAGTGAGATCGTGTATTTATCACTTAGCGCAAGCGCGTTTAATAAGGCCAACATATCATAGCAACGCTGACGGTGTTCCTATTGGTGCGCAAATCGATGATAAAATCTTCAAAGTTTATTGGCTGGATGTAGGATTACTGAATAGGATGGTAGGGCTGGATCTGCCGCTTGTAGGTACCGATGAGTCGATCTATTTTAAGGGCAAACTTGCGGAACAGTTTATTGCCCAACATCTTTGTAGCATCGGAGGATCCAGTGATCGTCAGTCACTCTATTATTGGTTGCGAGAGGGCAAAACCGGCAATGCCGAAGTCGACTTTCTCATTCAGAAAGGGACAGAAATTATTCCCATCGAGGTAAAAAGCGGCAAATCCGGGACGATGAAGTCGCTTATTCAATTTATTGCTCTGCACAATTCTAACCGTGCCGTCAAATTTAGCCTTGATATGCCAATGATTGAAAAGGCCTGTCATAGTACCATTACCTCAAAAGGAGAGTTACAAGTCACATTCGATCTTTATCATCTGCCGCTATATTTTGTCGATGAACTTGAGCGGTTGCTTGAGAATAGGGACACATAAATGAGAATGGGGACACATGACGTTACCTGTGAGATTGAATTATGTCTATACGGGTGACTTATAATCCTGAAAGAAATTGGTATATTCATATGCTTGGAAATGTTGCAATAGAAGGATATGAGATAATCACAAGGCATTCCTGAATACGAAACTCCGTTTTTTATGTATTTTCTGAACAAAATGCACGGAATTTTTTTGTAAAGGGATTATATAAAAACCTGAGTGAGGCACAGGCAGCCCTTGCAGATAGGGTAACGTCGTGTGTCCCCAATAACCAATAACAAAAGGAGAACTGTATAATGCAGGAACCAATAAAAATAAACCTCGCAAATCTTCCGACGCCGATTCAGAAACTGGAGAGG
>JADFZC010000109.1 GCA_015232735.1 Oligoflexales bacterium
AAGGCGCTCTGGTAAGGGCGCTGGGAGTGGCCGAACAGGTTGAAGTGGACATTTACGAAATAAGGGTGAAAGTCGGAGAGATTTTTCTTACCTGCTCAGATGGACTTACTTCTATGGTTTCCGACAGGAAGATCACCAGTATCATGAAAGAATATCAGGAAAGACCTGATTTGATACCGGCTAAAATGATCGATGAAGCAAATAAAAACGGGGGGCGGGATAACATCACGGTAATTGTTTCGGAGGTCTTGAAGAACTGATGCCTCAGAAATTATATTTAATCCGAGTTAATGTCGAACGTTTCATAGGTCCAATGACCATTGATGAGATGCGCTCGGAGTGCAAGCGAATGACCTTCAGACTTCAGGACGAAGTGGCTTCAAGCAACAGGGCTTGGGTTCCATTCGATGATCTTTCACGCATTCAAAAAATCTATCCGGAACTTTTAAGTCTAATAAAAAAGGAAATGCTGGCAGGTTGGGCGGTTACCGATCAAAATGCTTCCAAGATAAACGATAGCCAGCAATTCATTGATGAAAATCCCGGGAGAAAAGTGTTCCTGCTTTTCATAATGTCAATATTGATGCTGGCAGTCGCTTTTATGGGATTTTATCTTTCCAGAAACAACTTCGACAGTTTCATGTCAATTAAAGATGCATTGACCGGCATTATTTACAAAGATCCGCATCCGGTAAAGGCTGGCAGGCTTTATGAACTCGACAAGCTGGTCCAGTTTGAAGCTTATATGGACAGATACATGAAAAAGATACTCAGAAGCGGAAATCAGAAGGATTGGCAACCCTTTCTCAGGGCGCTCGCATTCAACCGCGATGGAAAGATTGAAGGCGCAAAAGAGGGGGTATTGAGGGGTGAAGGAAGTCTCACGGCTCCCAAAAACTGTTCGGTTGAAGCATGGAAAACAAGATGGCAGGACAGCAAAAGATATTGGAAGGATTATTTGGATGGAAAAATCCTGCCTAAAAAGGACTGGGCAAAGATCCTGGCATGGGATCCATTCTGGATCAAAGCAAGAATACCAAGTCCAGGCTGGTTCTCGGGTGAAAGAGCGAGATATCCCAACCAGCCGGGAAACTATTATGAAGCATGCATATATATGGCAACCAAAGCGTTGAATGAAATCACCGATATTCCGGAAGATCTGGTCAGATCCAAAGAAATAATGCAGGCAAGACTCAGGTTTTTCAGAAATGTGATACGGGGGGAATATGGCGAGGAAAAACTTGACGGCAGCCTCTGGACTCTCAGCTGCATAGAAAGCAGTGAGGAAATTGATTCGCTGATAGACTGCACACGCCAGGAAAAATATGGATCGGAGTGGGAGACCCTTTTACTGTCCTCAAGAAGATGGAGCGAAATAAGGATCTATCTCAAAAAACAAAATATGAAAAAAATTGACAAGATTGACTATTTCAAAACTCTTGTGCAGGATATTCAGCCTGTGGGGCCGGTATCAAAATTTGACTATGCCTCCGATATTTATCTGTTAAACCAGATAATAACTTTCGACGGGAACATCCAGATGGCACTCGAACGGGCCAAAGACGCCTTTCCCGATATGAACTACACCCCCTACCTGACAAACGATTGAAAACACTTCAAAGACTCTTTGCAACCTCCATTGCCTTATTGAACAGGAGGTCCTCTCCGCCCGCGTATACCAGCACATCCTTGACAAAGACCTCAGGTTCAATCCCCACGCCTTCCCGGTAACCGGCCTGCTTGTCAGGATCGAGATCCGGCACCGCAAGAAGCCACTCGCCGCCTGCATAAAATATATGATTTCTTTTTAAAAAGCAGCCTTTTGTACTGACTCCAACAAGCGGAGCCCTCTTGGTATTTCGTATCATGTGGGCCAACTTTTCCTTATTGCCGGCGGTATTTTGGTTGACAATGAGAACGAGTGGCTTTGTGTAAATCGAATCCCGGCCGTCGGAAGTTTTTTTATCTTTTATGAAAATCCCTTCAAGTCTTTCTGAATGATCGAATCCGTCATCATAGCCGTCTCTCAAATCCAGTACGAAGACATCGGCCGATTTCTGCGCCTTTGCCGCGAAATCGGTGAGGCCCAAGATCCATTTTTTATCCCTTAGCGACCAGACATGATAATAAAAAATCCTCTTTCCTTCCAGATTGAACGACAAAAATGAATTTTCCTGGGCTGAAAAAAGAATTTTTTCATAGCTCTCGTTGACCGGATTTGGCTCGGCAACCCGGGGCTGACTCCAGGGATCCCTTCTCCAAACCAGTTTGACAGGTCTGCCTCCAGAGGGAGAACCAAAAGAATAAACCGGATCAAATGGCCTGTCGCCTGCCCCAAGAATCTCATCCCCCCTCTGCAAGGCCGCAGAGCTGGCCTCAGACTTTGGAAATACATGGCTTACAAACCACCTGTCTCCGCGACGTTCAAACAAGGCGCCAATTTTGCCGGGTGAATCATCCCTGCCGGTAGCAAGGGACCTCGCTATCCAAAACATCTGATCGTGATGATTGTAGAGGCGAATCATCGGTACAATATTCAACTTGCTGATTAAAGCTCTCAGATTCTCCTTAAGCCCATCTTCTGACTTTATTTCAGAAAGATGTGCACGATAGAAATCCGCATTTCTGCGCAAAAGCTCAATCAGCGGTCCATTTTCCCTGAAATGGGTTTCAAGTTCGGCTACTGTACTTTCGAGAACGGACGGAAAACCCACCCCGGGTATCGAAGACGCATTTTTAGCCTTACCGGCATCAATCTTGTTATTTTCGCTGGTTATGGCAGGCAAAGAAGGGGCAGGGAAAATCCATGCCGCTGATAACAAAAGAAAAACTATGGCAGTCAACCTTGATTTCAAATGATGTGATTTGGTCATTGCGCTTCCTTCTTACGGAAAGAGATTTGGGAAAAGATAGATTCTTTTTAAAAATATTGGTATCCCAAAATTTTAAATTCCCGGGATTCCAGATAGACGGGCCGTTTCCACTGACAAAGGAAGATTTATGGACAGAAATAACAATGTTTCTACCCCCAAAAAAGATTCTCCTGACAAAGCCCTGCTTGGCAGTTCCACCATAGTCTATATTATAATGCTCAGCGTCGGGGCCATGATTGCCTACTACTGCCATGGAACGCTTGGAAAGTATTTACTGATCGAGTCGCCGTCCTTACTTGGAAAATATCTGTGCGTTGCGCTTTTGGGATCAGGTGTTTTGATCGTCCTGAATCTTCTTTTCGAGGAGTACTTTGCCAGTTACAAATCGCTGAAAGAGGCGCTTGTGGAATTGCTGGGACCATATTCGATCTTGATGCTGATTTATCTTTCCTTTATCTCAGCCTTTGGCGAGGAGGTGCTTTTCAGGGGGGCTATACAGCCATACCTCGGTCTGTTCGTCACAAGTCTTATCTTCGGACTTATTCATATTGGTCCCGGCAACAGGATTTCATCATGGAGCCTATGGGCCCTGCTGGCCGGGCTTCTGCTTGGCTGGATGTATAAACAACTTGGGAATCTGTGGCCTTCTATCATGTGTCACTTCACAGTGAACATGGTTTCCATGACAAGGATAAAAATCGCCTACCGAAAAACAATGGCCTTGAAAGAAACCAGTAGTCAGTCGATTACAGACAATGCCTCCTCAAAAGGGAGGGGGTTGTGATAGCGGGGCACCCCCAGATATGCCTTTTTGAACCGGAAATCCCTCAAAACACCGGGAATATAGCCAGGCTGGCAGCAGCCACATGCTGCAGGCTCCATCTGATACAGCCGCTCGGTTTTTCAATGAGCGACAGAAATCTGAGAAGACCCGGCCTTGATTATTGGCCTTTTCTGGACCTTGAAATCCATGCATCGATAGAGCCATTAATTGAAAGACTGGAAAAAAGGGTGGCTTTTTTTTCAAAAAATGCAGAAACGCTGTACTGCAAGGTGCCTGTTGATACCGAGCTCCTTGTGTTTGGAAAAGAGACGAAGGGACTGCCTTCCAGGCTGCGGGAGAAATATCCCGGATGCTTTTATAAAATTCCGATGTTTCATCAGGGCGTCAGGAGCCTGAACCTGGCCAATGCGGTATCAATAGTACTTTATAATCAGCTTGAACGGAGAAAATTGTTCCACCAGTGAGGGGGTTTTAAATTTCTTTACTGCCGATTTAAGATGGCGGGCTATGCTGCTATAATGTATGATCTTGTTTCAAGGATAGGGATTGAAGAGAAAAAATTGTTGTAACATTTTAATTTTATATTCATTTATATCCTTGGTAACCTTTTTTGAGAGCTTGCGGGAATACCCAGCGGTTTTTTAGTCCATGGGAGGATCAGTTGATTTGTAGGAGGTTTTGTGGATTCCATTCGTAGTCGAACAATAATAGTTGCTTTAATCACCCTTTTTTCTTTTTACATCCTCGTTCCGACTTTAGTCTATTTCAATTTGCCGCCCGATAAGCGCAATGACAAAGAGATGTTAAAATCCAAATTGCCCTGGGGCTTCGGAGAGACGCACATCTCTCTGGGGCTTGACTTGCAGGGAGGGGTTCAGCTTGTACTCGGAGTGAGGCTGGATCAGGCTGTCGACAACAAGCTCGCCAGGATTGGAACGGAGCTTACGAACTGGGCAGCAGACAACAAGATTGAAGTAAAGACGGCGTTCGTTCCAAGAAACGTATCCAGCCGCCTTCGGATCGAGCTTGGCGAAAACGCGGACATAAACAAGTTTAATGAGGAATTCCGTAAAAAATTCGGGCAATTGGCACTAAAGGAGAGATCTGGAAAGACGTTGGACTATGAATTCCAGCAGGATCAGATAAAACTAATTAAAGACAGCGCCCTCGAACAGGCGGAACGGGTTGTAAGAAACCGTGTGGACAAGTGGGGCGTCACGGAGCCCTTGATTCAAAGACGCGCCGATGGATCGATTCTGGCCAGCCTTCCAGGATTCAAGGATCCTGAACGTGCAAAAGAGCTTTTGGGTCGGACAGCGATCTTGAAACTGAAAATGGTCGATGACGATTTCAAAGGGTTTGACGCCATTGCGGGCACTCTTCCCCCGAATATAACTGCCAAAAGAACAGGCAGCTCGACTGTCCTGATATCTGAAGACAAGAATGCCATAATTGAATTGACCAAGAATCTCATACCTACGGACAGAGAGCTCCTTTTTGAAGAGGAGAAACTCGCCGGAGACAAGAAGGTCCGCTATACAAGTTATGTTGTCTTTGCAGCCACAGAGCTGGATGGGCAGGATGTTCTTGACGCCGATTCGATCATGGACACCGAAGGAGTTGTTCAGCAGCCCGCCGTCAGTCTCCGTTTCACTGACATTGGAGCAAAGCGCTTTGAAAAAGTCACAGAGGCCAATGTAGGCAAGAGAATGGCAATCATTTTGGATAACACTGTTGAATCAGCCCCTGTAATCCAGACAAAAATTGCCGGCGGTCACGCAAGGATTACTTTGGGTTCCGGCGGCTATAATGAAAAAATGGAGGAATCCAGACAGCTTTCGCTGGTGCTGAAATCTGGTGCCCTTCCGGCCACTATAGAAATCCTGGAACAGAGGCAGGTCGGAGCCCATCTGGGACCGGAACTTGCAAGCCAGGGGATAAAGGGAACCCTTTGGGGCGTTGTCCTGATATTCGGATTCATGATCGGTTATTACAGAAGACCTGGCATCATCGCCTGTGCCGCGCTCATTCTTAACGGTATCTATGTATTGGCCTGCATGGCCATGTTTGGCTTTGCCCTTACACTGCCAGGCATAGCGGGCTTCGTACTTGGACTTGGCGTCGCAGTCGATGCAAACGTTTTAATCAACGAGAGGATCAGACAGGAACTGCGCGAAAACAAACCTGCTCTCAAGGCACTGACCGCCGGCTTTAAAAAGGTCTTCTGGACCGTATTCGACTCACATGTAACGACAATGCTCGCTGCGTTCATCCTTCTTCAGACCAATACCTCCGGCCCGATCAGGGGATTTGCCGTTACACTTATTATCGGTCTTATCGTATCGCTGTACACTTCCCTGTACTGCTCGCATCTGTTCTTTGATATCATGATAAGCAGAAATCCAAACAATCCTCTTCTCTGGCTTGGCGGACCACGCGCCAAGAAAACTCACGAATATCACTTTAACTTTCTCAGATGGGACAAATACGCGACAGCTATCAGCGCAGTGGTTGTTGTTGCGATAATAACCTCAGGTTCTTTGAAAGGCTTCAACTGGGCTGTGGATTTTGTCGGCGGAACTGAAGTGGAGATCAGTTTCGGCAAGCCAATTCCGGTATCGCAACTGCGCTCCACATTTAAAGACATGGGACTTGCCGAGGTCAGCATTCAATCCATGAAAGATGGTGAAAAAGAGTTCCTTCTCAGATTCGACAAGGCGGCAATTCACTCTCTCAAAGAGAAGCTTAAGAAAGATGGCCAGACGGCGGCAGGTGAAGAAGGCGGAAGGATAAATCCGGAGGAAGGCGGCGCACAGCTGCATTCCCTTCAGGAAATGATTCTAAAAGATTTTTCTGCCTTCGAACCGAAAATCGTGCGGGTGGATTATGTCGGCCCCCAGATTGGCAGCGAACTTCGATCCCAGGGTTTCATGTCCCTGCTATATGCAATACTTGGAATCATGGTCTATATGGCTCTTCGATTCGATCTCAGGTTCGGAACCGGCGCCATACTTAAACTGGTACCGGATATGTGCGTTATGCTTGGATTTTATCTTATATTTTGGCGTTCTTTCGACCTGACCTCCATAGCGGCGCTTTTAACCGGCATCGGTTATTCTGTTAACGACGTGATTGTGGTATTCGACAGAATCAGGGAAAACACGGAACTGCATCCGGGACGCCCGTTCAAAGAAAATATCAATATATCTCTTAATGAGACCCTCAGCCGAACAATAAACACTTCACTTGTGACATCTCTTTCACTCGTGGGCTTGATGGTTTTTGGTGTGGGAAGCATCTGGAACTTCGCAACGGCCATGTGCATCGGAGTTCTCTGCGCGACATTGACATCGAACCTTGTGGGAAGCTCATATTTGTTATGGTTTGATGTAATTATCAAGAAATTTTCAAATTTGACCGCCACGAAAAAACTGGCTTGAAAAATCCTAAAGAAGTTCCATGTCAGTGATAGAACTGCTGTTAAACACATCAGAATACTGAAAGTCCTTTGTAGGTATTACATCATTCTTTCTGGTGGTTGATTTGAAGGTTGACTGGTATGTTTCGCATTCTATATAATCAAATATTTTTGGGAACGGGTAATTTGAACAGCAGATTTGGGCTGATATTTGGGGATGAGTATCCTGTTCCACCAATTTTTTTGGGGGTTTTTTGCCGTTTATTTTTATATTGACGTCAAGCTTTATTTCTTCCTGTTTCCTGGTTTTGATCATGAGCCCGCATATGTTTCGAAATTCAATATTCTTAGTTTCAGGGTCAGCTTGACCATGTCTGACTAAGTGAGGACATCGTTTACATAACATAAGCCACTCCCCTCCTTGGGTTTATGATTGAAAGCGCACATCCCTTTCCAGCCTTGGATGTCCGCCAAATCTCTGGGCTCAACAAAACACATCATTGATGACGTTTTGGTTCCGTTATAAATTGGCATTGGGGTTAAAAAAATAATATGACAAGAAATTTGATTATGCAACTGGATAATTACCGAATTTTAAAACATTTTTTTTAAAATTGAACGAAAAAAAAATATCTTTCTCAAGGGAATTAGATTCTTATGGTAAAAGTAAATTCGCAGTATTTTGGTTTCGACATAAAAGGAATTT
>JADFZC010000110.1 GCA_015232735.1 Oligoflexales bacterium
TGAGCGAGGTTGCGGCAAAACTTACGACTTCGGTGGTTGAAGGTATAAAGGACGCGGGAATTCCGGCCAAAGACCTGAAAACCACGATGAATAACCTCATGAAGGAATCGGTTTCCGCGCTCAAGGATGCAGGTGTTGCTTCAAATGAAGTCGGGACTTTCGTGGGGCCGATGATGACGGCCGCTGTCTCGGGCCTGAACACCCTGGGGGCAAAATCTCTGGATATGCAGAATATCGTCGGGAAGATGATGGAAGGCGCGGTGGGATCCCTCAGCAGCGCCGGGGTTGAGACGGCAGGAGAAATGAAGGCCGTGCTTGGCGATTGCATACAGGGCGCGATGAAGGGCGTGGCCGACGCTGGCACAAAATCGGCTGAAATTGCCGGATTCATGGATGACATATTGAAGGGTACTGTCAGTGCCCTGTCTGATACCGGAATAAAGTCCGCCTCTGATTTTCAGGTTCTTGCCGCTTCCGCAACGACTTTTGCGATAAGCTTTGCGGATGACGTCGGGGTGATAGATGCGACTGCATTGGGCGAATTGACGAAAGCTATTGCAACAGGAACCACCGATGCCCTTGGTGAGATAGCTAAAGACGGCTTCATGTCAAAAGAGGAAGTGGCTTCGGCGACAGGAGATATTACCAAAGCCGCAACCGACGCCATTATAATGCAGAGCAGGGATTCTCCTTACACAAATTTTAGCGCTTCCGATTTGAGTACCATTTCCGCGTCATTTAGCAGCGGGCTTGCTGATGGCCTCGGCAACCAGGGCTGGCTGACTTCCGAAATTCAGGCTATCCAGGACGATGTCGCGCTTGCCGCAAAGGAAGCTATGACCCTTAGCGGCGGGTTCGATGACTCCCAGCTTGCTGCGTTTGAATCCTCGATTACGGCGGCGGTTGCTTCGGCCATTAGTGAGCAGATGAACCGCTGCGCAGCTGAAAAAGGAACCTGGCATCCCGAGGGATATTGTGAATATCCCATGACAGAACCTCCTCCCACGGCGTTGATACCCACAGAGGCGGAGGAAGAAAATTGCAGCGCGGTTGGCGGGATTATCACCTATCTGATGAACGGCACCTATTTTTGTGATTATATATCGACGGCGTCCGGCGGCAGCAGCGACAGCAGCGGCGATACTGGAACGCCGACCTCGACAGCCACTGCCACTCCCACTCCAACCACCGATAGCGGTTCTTCCGGTGGAGAATCAGGTGGTGAAACAAGTTCTTATTACATAACATATGCAATTTTTTCGGGAGAGACGAGCGTTCTGGGTGGGGCAATCCCCGTGCCGCCGCTTCCTGTTGACGAGGAGTACTGGCTGGCGCCGTATGGAACAACGGATTTCACTGAGGGGGCAACGATGACATGTACGAACATGCAGGGAACTACGGGGCTCCATGTACCTTTGAGAAGCGGAACCTATTATCTATACAGGCTTGACGCTTATGATCAGGAGATTCTTGAGACAAGCATGTATCCGCTTACGGTAACTCCAGAGCTTTATAAGAATCTTTATCAGGGATGGATATATGATGTATTTGCAGACAGTACGAATTCCAATAAACTCACGGTGCAGGTATACAGCGGGTCGGGATGGTCGACGGTGGGGACCTCCGGATTTACTGCCTACGCCCAGGACACTTCGTACGGATATCCGGCGAACATGGCTGTAGACCAGAGAAACGGTAATATCTACGTCGTCTATTCATCGACAAATTACAGAAGCCCGGACTCATTTCGGCTCGTAGGCTATTTATATAAATATACCAGAAGTACAGATAGCTGGAGCCAGGTGTGGGAATTTCCAAATTCTGCTCTTGGGCCAAACATTTATATCATGACGGATGGAACGAAATATCTGGTTTACAAAACGGAAAACAGCTGCAGTTCCGGCAGCGGCTGGTGCTTCAGATGGATGAAGAGCCCTGCTGACGATGATGTCTATTCAAATGCGGTTTATTATGATTATCCGGATGATTTTAGTTCTGCCATTTCAATGTTTGCAAGCGATGGCGTCATTTATGCCGCCGTTGAGGACAACGATCCAGCCAGCAGTAACGACAAGCTCTCTGTTTACAAATATGATACGGCCGCTACATTCAGCCCCAGCAACATACTTCGGGTGGGAACCGGGCAGGATACCGCCTATGGAGTCAGATATCCTTCCATTTACGTCAGGACCACGGCGCTTGGCGCTGCACCGTTTGTGATATTTGGAGACCAGGGTCTAGGGTATACGCCCATTTCAGTGCGTACCTTTGATGGAACTTCCTGGAACATAGTGGGTTCAGCCGGTTTTACACCCCGTTCCGGTCCATATATGGGTACCCCGTGGGAGACCAGCAACAGCAGTGTGATGGCAATTTGCGCTGGAGATAACGATGAACTTTACGGAGTATACTCGGTAGGATTTCCACCTACAAACAAGTCATGGGTCGTCAAATGGGACGGGACTAACTGGCTGACATGGGATTCTATCGATGAAAACTGGTGGAGATGGGATGAGACGAATTTAGCGTGGTGGAATGCCGATGACAGCACCCAAGCGTGGAAATACGAAAACTGGGACACTTTGGGCAACAAGTGGTGGAACAAGGATCATACGAACTCATGGAGATACGACAGTGTGAGTGCAGTATATGCCTGGTGGAATATCGATAATTCAGAATTTAATGTGTCAGATCCTCCCATTGTTGGAAATCTAGGCTATTTTGCAACTGGAGTGAAAAACCCGACTATCATATATATGAATGGAATGGTGGGTATTTCCTACAGAAAAGCGGATGGAACAGGGCTTGGAATATATGAGATAAACGACGGCTATATCGGACCCATGGAATAAAATGAGGGCCGATAATCCGGCCCCTTCTGAGATTGTTACATCATGTCATCCATATCCCCGCCATACGGGTTCGACGGCATGGATGGCCCTTTCTTCTCTTCCTTGGGCTTGTCGGCTATCATGGCTTCAGTTGTTATCAAAAGCCCCGCGACCGACGCCGCGTTCGAAAGCGCGGTCTTTGTCACCTTTGCGGGATCTATGACGCCCGCTGCCAGGAGGTCCTCAAATTTTTCGGTAAGAGCGTTGAACCCGAAACCGATGGAGCCGTTCTCCCTTATCTTGTCGATTATCGGGGCCGGCTCATGGCCGCCGTTGACAAGAATCTGCCTGATAGGCTCTTCAAGCGCAACCTTTATGACATTTATTCCGGCCTTCTGCTCATCTTCATCCACCTTGGTTTCCTGGACGATCTTCTGGCATCTGAGAAGCGCGACGCCTCCGCCCGGCACGATACCTTCCAGAACGGCGCTGCGGGTTGAATTGAGAGCGTCTTCCACCCTGGCCTTCTTCTCCTTCATTTCAACTTCGGTTGCCGCACCGACCTTGATGAGCGCCACGCCGCCCACGAGTTTCGCGAGTCTTTCCTGGAGTTTCTCCTTGTCGTAATCGGAAGTGGTCTTTTCTATCTCCTTCCTGATCTGCTTGACCCTGCCATCGATCTCTTTTCTATTTCCGGCGCCGTCCACGATCGTCGTGTTGTCCTTGTCGATCCTGATCTTCTTGGCTCTTCCAAGCTGGCTTAGCGTCATCTTTTCAATCTTTGCGCCGAGGTCTTCGCTGATCATCTCTCCGCCGGTAAGTATCGCGATGTCCTGGAGCATGGCCTTTCTGCGGTCCCCAAAACCCGGTGCTTTCACTGTGCAACATTTCAGGGTTCCCCTGAGCTTGTTTACGACAAGTGTCGCCAGCGCCTCTCCCTCGACCTCTTCGGCAATTATCACGAACGGCTTTCCTGACTGTGATATCTTCTCAAGGATCGGAAGTATTTCTTTTATGTTTGAGATCTTTTTTTCGTGAATCAGGATGAAGGCATCCTCAAGGACGCATTCCATTCGCTCGTTGTCCGTGACAAAGTACGGCGACAGATAGCCCCTGTCAAACTGCATGCCTTCCACGACCTCAAGGGTTGTCTCCATCCCCTTGGCTTCGTCGACCGTTATGACACCGTCCTGCCCGACCTTGTCCATCGCGTCAGCGAGTATCCTGCCGATCTCCTCATCATTGTTCGATGATATGGCGCCCACCTGGGCAATCGCCTCGCGGGTGTTGCACGGTTTTGCCATGCTGTCGAGCTCTTTTATGACCCTTGCGACGGCGTGATCGATTCCACGTTTGATCTGCATCGGGTTATGGCCTGCGGCCACAAGTTTTACCCCTTCCCGGTAGATGGCCTGGGCGAGGACTGTCGCCGTGGTTGTGCCGTCACCGGCCTTGTCGGATGTCTTCGAGGCGACCTCGCGCACCATCTGGGCGCCCATATTCTCAAATTTATCCTCAAGGACGATCTCCTTTGCGACAGTAACCCCGTCTTTGGTAATGGTCGGGCTGCCGTATGATTTGTCCAGAACCACGTTTCTTCCTCGCGGTCCAAGGGTGACCTTGACCGTATTTGCGAGCTGGTTGACTCCGTTGAGAATCTTCGCACGGGATCTTTCACCGAATGCAATCATCTTGGTTGCCATTATGAATCTCCTTCTAAGCTAAAGTTAAAAACTAACAATATTAATCAATTACTGCCAGAATATCGTCTTCTCTCAATATGATATGCTCTTCATCCTTTATTTTTATTTCAGAACCGCTGTATTTGCTGTAAATGATGCGGTCCCCTGACTTTACTGACATTTCCCTTCGCTGGCCGTTGTCGAGAAGCTTACCGCTTCCGACAGAGATGACCCTGCCTTCGTACGGCTTTTCTTTCGCGGTATCGGGAATGATGATTCCGCTGGACGTTTTTTCCTCTGATTCCAAGCGCTTAACTAAAACACGGTCTTGTAATGGCTTTATGTTCATTTTTTCGTCTCCTGAGAATGAATTTAGGTTCATATCATATATATTTTATATTTCACACCAAAAGGTCCGTTTTGACGGACAGCCAAAAGTCTATTTTGAGGAAAAATAAGAATCCTGGATTTATTGTCAAGGCGAAAAACTCATAAAATCTGATATTGGTCGGGCAAATTTTTCATGATATCCTTTAGTTGAGAAAAAGTTCAATAAACTTGGTTATTTTGGAGCATCTTATGCGAATCGTGTCTTTGTTTGTTTTTGCGGCCGGTTTTATGGCAACCACTCTTTTTGCCCAAAGTGGGGACAAGAAGCCCCGGGTATATAAAGTCGGTGTGGAAACCCAGGCCTATTTTCCTGCCTATCAGTTTACTCCGGGCGGCAAGAATGACAGCGCATCTTTTACAATCCTTGAGGCTTTCGCCAAAAGCGCCAATATCAAATTCGAATATGTTCCTTTGCCTATCAACCGGCTTTATCTCGAATTCTTCGAGCAGAAATTCGATTTCAAATATCCGGATCATCCCACCTGGAAGCAGGAACTGAAAAAGGGAAAGAAAATAACCTACAGCCAGCCTGTACTCGAGTACATAGACGGCCTTCTGGTTCACAAGGACGATCTGGGCAGGCGTAAACTAGCTGATATCAAGACGATTGGGACGGTCATGGGGTTTACGGTATGGGATTACCTGAAGGAGGTGAATAACGGCCAGATAAAAGTGACTGAATCTGTCGAGCTCAGCAAGGTGCTTCGCATGGTGATCGAGAAAATGATAAACGGCGTGTATATCAATATCGCGGTCGGCGATTATCAGATGAGAGAGTCGCTCAAAATGAACGACGTGCTTGTCTTTGACCCTTCGCTTCCCCATACAAGGTCGGCCTACCTGCTGTCGACGATAAAATATCCGGAGGTTATCGACGAGTTCAATAAATTCAGGGAGAAAAACCAGGGCGATCTCGACGCGATCGGAAAGAAATACCGAACCAGCCTCGATATCCTTGCGCCAGCCAAAAAATAGGTTGTATCAAACGGCCTCGGCTGTGCTTAAAATTCTTTTTTTTGTGACCTTTTCAATCGGGATGTAGACCGTCAGGACTGTTCCCTTGCCTTCGGCTGATCTGATGTCCACGTCTCCGCCCAGATTGTTGGCGATTTTCCTGATAGCCGAAAGTCCGACTCCCCTTCCCGACATGTGCGAGACTTCCGAGGTCATGGAAAAGCCGTTGTGGAAAAGAACATCATATGGGGAGGTTTCGTCGAAAGGCAGATTTTTACTCCGGGCCAGATCGCGCACCATTTCAATCGGAATTCCAAAGCCGTTGTCTGATATTTCAATTATGACCCTGTCCCCGTATGTTTTCGCGTTTATCTCGATCTGCAGATCTCTCTGGGTTCTGTTTTTCCTATATGGATTCAAAAACCCGTGTGCCACCGAGTTCGCGGTGGCGTGAACGAGAATGTCCGCAATCGGCTGGAGCATGGCTTCATCCCAATCGCATACATGATCGGTAATGGCAACTGATTTGACTCCCATGCCGGCATCGTTTAGCTGCTTTTTGTTATTGTTGATGAGGAACGCCACTGTTGAAAGGAACGAGGTGTTGTAATGCTCTATCGTCTGTCCGGCCATTTTGTTCGCAGAGTCACCCAGGACGGTCTTTATCGTGTTTTCATACTGTTTCAGTTCGTCTCTCAGCGCGTCAAGCGCCCTCATAAAATCTCCCCTGTCATAATGTTCCCCTGAACGCCATCTGACAACGTGCTCCTCAGCCGCATGCGACGCCTCTATTATATCTTTCAGGCCGAGCGTCCTCGCATTTCCCTTTATCGTGTGAAGATCGATAAATATGCCGTTGGGGTTGCCGCCGTCCGGGGATTTCAGGGATTCGTTCACCTGGCCCAGCCTTTTGTGGAAATCCTCCAGGGTGTTTTCCAGTTTCTGGCGGCCAATCCTTATCGTGTCGGAGATGTGAATCATCATTTTTGAATTCGCGGCCTTTTCCTGTCTCAGATTGTTTTCAAGCTCCCTTTGCTTTGTCAGGTCTTTAAGTGCGAGCATCATTTTGCTTATTCTGTTCGTGTTCTCATCTATTATGGGCGCCCATTCGAAGCCGACGATATGTTTTTTGCCATCCATTTCAATAACCGCTTCCTTTATCAGATGTTCCACATTCAGGGCGAAGCAGAATTCATCCTCGTCGAACATTGAAATCAGTGAAGTCATCATTTGATCCCTGTCGTTGGGGGTCATCTGAATCCTGCTGAATATCAAATCAAAAATATTGGCACCTGAAATGGCCTCCCTCGGCAGCCCAAGAAAGCGCATCAGAAAATCGGAGAATTCCGAATCAATTTTGTTGTTCATGTCGAAAGTCAATATTCCCTGTTCTATGTGTATCAGAATCTTCTGTATTTTTCTCTTTCCATCGATAACCTCCATTGTTCGCAGTTCAACCATCTGCTGGAGATTTTCAGTGAAATTTTTCACCTTGACGCGCATTTCGTCGAAGTGTGCCGCCAGTTCGCCTATCTCATCTCTGGATGACACTGAAATCTGATCGTTGAAATTCCCCTCAGCTATCCTTCTGCTGGCACCGGACAGGATTGTCAGGGGGGATATCACGAAATTTTTTGTGGCAAGGACAAGAAGGAGCATCATCAGGATGCCTGTTATCACGTTGGATATGATAAGGCGGATCATGGTTGACCTGGCTCTCAGGAAGGCTTTTTCAAGGGAATATTCAAATATGAGGTGTCCCACGAATCTCGACTGGGAGCCGTCGCTTGAAAACCAGAGTGTCGCGGTTATTCTTCGCATGTCGTCGCTGATTTCGTCTTTTATGAGTTTTTCAAACGGCCGCTTGGAAAATGCTTTTTTGGGGCTTTTCAGTTCGTCCGGAGGGAGTATCGG
>JADFZC010000111.1:0-2208 GCA_015232735.1 Oligoflexales bacterium
TTTTGGTTAGCTTGAAGGGCCTCGCCCTGAAGGACGAGGTTTCCTTAAACTTGATAAAATAGTATTATGATAAAAACATCAGGAGGCAGATATGAACAAGCGATTGGTAATATGCGCGGATGGAACGTGGAACAAGCCTAACATGACCAGTGGTGGCAAATTCTGTCCAACGAACGTTGTGAAGACAGCTGCAGCTGTGCTGCCACAGGACAATTCGGGCATGGCTCAGGTCGTTTATTATCATGAAGGCGTGGGATCATCAGGGGGGCTGTGGGATAGAATATCCGGCGGTGCCATAGGTGCGGGATTGTCACAAAACATCAAGGAAATCTACCTGTTTTTATGCACTAACTATTCACCGGGCGACGAGATATTCCTCTTTGGCTTCAGCCGGGGAGCGTACACGGTGCGCAGCCTGGCCGGTATGATCAACAATTGCGGGATGCTCAAACGGGAGAATATGTCCTGGTATGAAGAGGCATACAGGCTCTATCGCAATCGTGACCCGGACACAAGGCCTTCATCGGATTTTGCACGAATATTCAGACATGATTATTCCTGGCAGGATTGCAGGATCCGCTTTGTCGGAGTTTGGGATACAGTCGGTTCTCTGGGAATTCCGATCCCGATGTTCCAATTTTGGAACAAGGAGCATTTTCAATTTCACGATGTCGAACTGGGCAGTCATATAGAACGTGCCTACCAGGCATTGGCAATTGATGAAAGACGGAAGCCTTTTCTGCCGGCGGTATGGTCAAAGCAGAAGGATGCCGGGGAAAATCAGGTACTGGAACAAGCCTGGTTTGCGGGTGTGCATTGCAACGTGGGTGGCGGACTGGAAGGCTGCGGACTCTCCGATTGCGCTCTTCATTGGTTATGGGATAGAGCGCAGTCAGCAGGATTGGCCCTGGACCAGGATCAAAAGCTGCATGAGAATGCCGGTGAAAAAATTGAAGACTCGATGACCCTTCTCTACCGGATCCTGGGTATAGGAAAACGTAAACTTGGTACATCTTTTCCGCAAAAAAATGAGGGCATTCATCATACTGTCCTCGAACGGTGCAACAAAGTCGGAAGTTATAAGCCTGGCAACTTGTCGGAATTTTTAGCCGGCAATCCGAATCCTGCTGTTTTGCAGCCCTGATTGGATATCATTAAACATGTCTCTTAAATGTGATATTATTCAGACAGGACGAGCGTTCCGCTAAGAATGGTTACTTCGCCCTTGTTGTCCCAGTATGAATACTTTACGGGAATGGGTATCAGGGAATCGGCCTTGGTGATGGTTACAGGCGGGATCGTATAGAGATTTGTACTCTTGTCCATGTGGCTTAGAACATCTACTTTTACGGCCTCGGCTCCGCCGATAGAGTATTCGATTTCTGCCCTCGTGACCTCGAACAAAGTCAATCCGTAGAGGGTCTCCACGAGATCGGACGAACTGCTGACGTAGGCATGAAGAGGCGTTCCGTCCGGCTTTCTGGTGGCTATGGATTCTCTCAAAAGGGTATCGTTTCCTTTAAGCATGATAGTGGCGATCGTGACAGGAATCTTTTTCGAATTGATGGTTACGCCATTTGTCTTCAGATCTGACGCGACAGCTATGCCGTCCAGATATGATGGATCCGGGGCTCCGTCTGATATGAAGTAGATCTCTTTTGTCGCATTCTCCCTTCCTTTCAAAAGGACCCTTCTTGCGGCTTCAAAAGCGGTGTTGTAGTTGGTCCCGTTTGTGAAATCGCAAAGGACGTCGCCGATGTCTGTGACTTTGGCCTGCCTTATGGTGCTGCTGAAAAATTCGTCCCTTGTTCCATAGAACGAGTTTCCTTCAAACATGGTGTCGGTGCTGAAAGTGGTCAGGGCAAATTGAAAATTACCCATGGAACCGTACTTTTCCGTGATGCTGCTCACGGCATCAAGGCGTCCGCATCCTCCATCAGTTCTTCTCGGATCGCTGATACTGGCTCTTCCCATCGATCCTGAAACATCTACAACAAAGACGATGTCGCGAAGAAGTTTTTCATTTTTGCATACCGATCCCAAAATGGTTAACGGCACGGGATCAGTTATGGGGTTTGCGGTTAGTTTATGTTCCCCCTCTCCAAAAATGATCGGTTTAAGCGGATCAGAAGAGGGAACTTGAGCCACGTTCTCCTTTTTGCAATCTAGCTGCCACTTGATTTCAAGAAGCGAAGGCTTTGGTGTCGG
>JADFZC010000111.1:2308-7723 GCA_015232735.1 Oligoflexales bacterium
TGACGGCGTAGGTGACGGCGTAGGTGACGGCGTAGGTGACGGCGTAGGTGACGGCGTAGGTGACGGCTCCACGACGGGAGATGGAGTTGTTGCTGGCGACGAGGCGGGCGTATCGCCCGGCGTAGGCTGATGTGTTGATGCCTCCACGTCGACAATATCTGTGATTTTAACAGAGTTCGCCTGCTTTGCTGCGCTTCCATCCTGAACCTTTTGGTCACTCTTTGAGTCAGATGTTTCTGAAACGTTTTGAACGTTTATTTGACTGTTTTGGGCATTTTTGCCTGTCTGAGCCGCCGCGTCCCCTTCGGATACCGGGCCGCTTCCGGTCGATGTGCGGTTATTGACCTTTGTCGCTTTAAGATAGGTTTTGCTGCATCCGGCCACCGTATGAAGTATAAAAAGAGCGAGAAACAGGCATCTGCCTCTGGTCTTTTCAGATTGTGAACTCGAAGAAAAAATGGGGTTTTTGATCATGGTAAGTTCTCTTTTTATTAATATTGAATCAGGTTTACACATACCTTTTTTTCTTATCGGATGGTTTTGGGAATGGTTTTAATATTTATGAATTAGGTATTAATATTAATATGTTATGCTCTATAATTACGAGTAAGGACATTGTAACTGTTACCGTAGACACAAAGATCAACGGTAATCATTTAGAAATTAATTTTATGTTGAGGAGACAGACAGAGTATCTCATTATATTTGTTGATAAATACAATTTAATAATGATTCCGAGAGGTAATCTCGTGACTACTCAGTCTGTCAAAGAATATTTAGCATTAATCTGGGAACAATATCAAGTAGCATCAAAAAAACTAAACATATCCTAAGCAAGCTTCGCGCCAGCGACCGGTCATGAGGCTGTTTTATGGCCCCGTAACCGTCCAGTATCCAGAGATGGAAGATCCACGGATATCAGGTCCGACCGAACCTTTGTTCCAGAAATAGTCGTTGATATTGCTCACGCCGTCGGAACGCATAACACCCATGACGACTGCCACAACACCGCTCGGCTGCTCATCGCTTACCGCATCAAACCATGCCTGTCTTACCATCATGGGCTTGTTCCACCATAGGAATGGATTTCTTACCATGTTGTGGGCGAATTCGCCTGAAAAACTCGACCATGCGTAGGCATTGGTATGGAATCCGAGAAGCAGGTGAAGTCCGTCGAATTCCTGCTTCCACCTGTTAAAACGGTTCATTCCACCCCAGGTGTCGGTCAAAACCTGGCAGGAAAGCAAAGCCAGCCACTCAAGGTCATAGTCCCCCCAGTCCGAGGTGGCGTCGTCATAGTCCAGCGTTGAATCCGTGTGTGTGGTATCTGCGAATGTAAATCCGCCGCCGCTCCCATGCCCTACGTAAAAAGTGATGTCGGTGTTATCAACCCATTTGGTATCCTGCTCTCTTTTGAAATCCTGCTCCCATGCATTGTTTCCTGTCCAGCTGAATCTCTTTGTCACACTGTCGCCCGTCATTTCGTCTATGAAGCCCTGTTCGAGATTTCCGAACTGGCTCGTTACAGAGTTTTCGGTCCCAAAATCCCTTACGCCTCCTGTCGACGGTTGGGTTTCAAGTTCTTCGGGCGAAAAGGCAATAGCGATGGCCGCCGATGCATAACCCGATATTCCGTTCTGGTCTGTGACTTTAATGTTCAGGATCTCCTGTGTCGTCTTGCTTCGCGGCTTTAACGCATATTTGATCTCTTCGGCGCTCAGATTCAGATAAACGGACGATGAACTCCAGCTTAGCTCATATGGGGCTTTTCCTCCCTTTATATATGCTTTGGCATAAATTGTGCCGTTCTCATACTTCGCTTGTATCTGGACGGACGGTACATAGACAGCGTCGTTGGTTGCAGGCAAAAGCATTCTCATAAATTCAACATTGTTTCTGTTTACCACGCCCGTGACAGAACATTCATAGTGGGGAATAAGCACTTCGGCTTTGTATTTGAGCGAAGGCGCATAATATGCAAGCCTGGTGCTAATACTTCCAATTTCCGTCGAAGGGGTTTGCGACTTCAGCTGAACAGCGCATTTTTTTTGGGCCTCGTCGGCCGAGATAATGGCAAGTTCCTTGCCGGTGGCAAGTCCCCGCGATGCCAGCCGCAACTGGGTCACCTGGGAATCTCCATTGAACGTCGCATCTATTTTTACACCCGGTCCGATTATCGGAATTTCCTTGAACGAAGGCTCAAGAGTGACATGGGTATCGAGGTTGGCCTTTGCTATTACAGTTCCCCTCGTATTTACCGCCTGGAATGATGAATTGGATCCTTTTGAGGCAACAGCGAGGATATCGGACGGAATAAGTCCGGCCTCCTTGAGGGCCGCCGTATAGATCCCAATGGCCCTGCTCTGATCGATAACCGTAATTTTACCGAGCGCGGCAAGGTCTATCGACTGAAGGGTGGTGGCATTCTGATCTTCATCGGGCTTGCCTTCACCTATGGTTTTGACGGGAATATACTGGTAAAGGTCTGGTGACACAAACCCCATAACCCTGTTTGCGTCTATGAGCCCCTTGGTCTGGCTGATTTTCAAAAGCTGAGCCAGTTTGATGGCTTCATTCTCCTCGACTCCGTGCTTGGTTACAGTCAGTACCGGAAGAGCCGCCCTCGACTGTGAATCAAGATTCTGGTACTGGCGCTCCTCGCCGCAGCCATGCAGCAGGGGAAAGAGCAAAAGTAACGTGGTTAAACCTGAAAAAGCCGGGATTTGGCGCAGGTCAGGAAACTGCAGATTTATTCTCTTCATAAAAACTCCCTTTAATAGAAGATAATATAATTTTCCGCGGATAACCGTAAGGAACAGCGAGGGGAATGTCAAGAAAGATCCCAAAATGGAACTTGGCATATTTGAAACAAATGCTCAATGAATCAGACAAATCAATCCGGTATGTGAAAAGACGGCATGGAGAAATAAAATCCGTCATGAGTTCATTTTTTGAACAAAAAAATTTCTTGAACGGATTGGATATCCTGTTACAGTTTAGGTTGGAAAATGATCATATCGGCCTTGATAACATATGCGAATGGAGAATTGCCATGGCAGAAGTGGAAATCCCAAACCCCGAGGAACTCAAAGAGAACACAGCCAACAGATTTTCAAGAAATGTGGCGCTTATGACAGCATGTTTCGCGGTGATTCTGGCTTTCACCTCCCTGGGGGGCAACAACGCCTCAAAGGAGATGATGCTTGCACAGCAGGAGACCTCGAATCAATGGGCTTTCTACCAGTCAAAGACGATCCGTGAAAACATGTATAAACTGGAGAGGGTGAAACTTTCAGCGGCACTCGTGGAAAAAGGAAAGTCCATGACTCCTGAGGCCAGGGCTGAATATGATAAGCTTCTGGGTGTCTTTACCGCTGAAGAGCAAAGGTACAACTCCGAAAAAAAGGAGATCGAGCAGAAGGCCAAGCAAAAGGAAAATGAGAGGGATCTTTATCTTGCCAAGGATCCATATTTCGATTATGCGGAGGTTTTGCTTCAGATATCAATTGTGATGGCTTCGATCGCAATCATTGCCGGTTCATTTCCCGTTATGGTTGTGTCCGCCGTGGTTGCCTTGATCGGAGCATTCTTTTCTTTCAACGGTTTTTTTATGCTGCTGAAATTGCCTTTTATGAACTAGAGAATTTATAAATTTCCCATTCCAAAGTCAGAATCTGACAGACTCGTTGTCGATCATTTTAAGCTCGGCCTTCAGGTTTCTGCCTTCAGGGAATATGGAAAGACGGCTCAGGAGAAATTCCCGAGCCTCCCTTCGTCCCGCATCCGAGCCGTCGCGTCTCAGCCAGCGTGCCCAGAGCCTTGCGCAGTAGCCCGCGCGCGGCATATCCCTGAGACACCTTTGGACCTCATTTTCGAAAAGCATATCGTTTTGCCATTTGCGGGCCATGCCATGCATATAAAACAGATCCGGGGGAATGTCAGGGATGACAAGCTGATAGCCATAGCGTTCAATGATTTCCCTATGCCGTGAACTTCGTCTGATCATGAGCATCCCCTCATCATCGTAGGCGACCACCGCCCATTCGGAGTCGGGAAAGAGGATGTTTCTTCGCGACCATGGAGGAGCCTGCTCATGCATGGGTGCGGTTAAAAGGCCAAGGGGAAGCATAACCGAATTGATATCATAGCGGGCCAGAAGTTCATGCATGGCACTTTGATCATCGAACAGCCTGACCACCAAAGGTTCCAGTTTTTGAAAAGGCTCCTCGCGGCTGTCAGCGAAAACCTCGTATCCGGGCAGAAGGCCGAGCACAACGTCGCCCCAGCGGGTGAGGTGAAACAGCCGCCCCTGAGGCCTGTGTTTTTGCATGAAGGAAATGCACTCCATCGGATATATGGAGTCTCTGAGTTTAAGCCCAAGAGGCGCTTCCACGGTTGCCGCATGACCTGCCAGAAGAAGTATTGTCATGGCATAAGGGGTGAAGCGAAATTGGTCCCTGAACCTGTCGATCAGAAGAACCATAAAATCAAAGGCCATGGGCAAAATGGCGATGGCCGCATAGGGGATCGCTCTTTCACGATTAATACTCACAAGAATAAGTATCGTTATAACGCCGATGGTCAGCGCCGTCCCTGCCGACAGCAGACGCTTTTCAGATTTTTTTATCAAAAGCAGGGCCGGGCAGGCGGCCAGAAGGAGAAGAAGCAGATAAGCCCACGGATAGAGTCCATCGGCAGTCGTCAGGAATTTTTCAAACCTGAGAGAGTCCTGGTCCGGATTGTGTATCAAAGAATTTTTCGAATAAAAAATATATCGGCTCAGGTAGGCCGGCATCTGCATGGGGTAGGGCTTTATCAGCCAGGCTGCAATGCAGCTTATGGGAAAAAGTAATTTTTTGATGTACGTGTCAAGCCGGTCAAAAGCCGTCATATACACAAACAGTATTATCAAAAGAGTCATTCCGGGATGAAGGTTGGCAGAGACGATGATAATTTCAATGGTGGCAAGCCATTTGAAGCCGGTTCTTATTTCAAGCGTCCATACAAGGCCTGAAAGCGCATAGAAAAAAAGTATCATGAAATCCGGCCGCACCTGGACACGGAACGAGATGGCCACGGCTGCCAGGGAGAGGATGACGAACATGGCTGGCCACCTGTTTTCACCGGACGTGCGGAGCGAAAGCGTGGCTGCCAGTATCAGGAGAATTGATAAAAAGAGGGCCATACGAAGTATGACAAGTCCAGGGATATCAAAAAAACGGTGGACCAAAGCTATGACTATCGTGCCAAGCCATTCGAAATTGTACCATGGGTCTCCAAAACTGGTGTAGGACCAGCTCTCCAGATATGGCAGCATTTTCGTCGTTAGAAGTTCGTTTCCCGCACGGATCTGCCAGAAGATATCCTGTTCCCAAAGCTCCGCGGAAGCCATGAAAGTCATGAGCCCCATCATTA
>JADFZC010000112.1 GCA_015232735.1 Oligoflexales bacterium
CAACATCAGCAGCCATAACTTTGAAAAAAATAAGGAGTCGGAGGGTTTTCCCATCCTCATACCAGCCCCCGAGTACGCAAAATCCTATGACACCTCCGGATGGGGGGCAAGAGATCGGAATCATGTGCTCGCAGAAGAGCGTCTTGAGCACAAGATGATTCTTGGTTCCTGCGGCAAATCGGATTTTCAGGCCGACACCTCCCGCTGTTTCAGCAATGCCGAAAAAGGGGAGCCGATGAGTTCATTTAAAAAATTCTATCATTACCAGTATGACGAGAACCTGGGTCCTGTTGTCCAGTTAAGACAAAACGGGAAATGCATTTTGTGGAACGGCACTTCGACAAACTGCACGACAAACCCGAACATCGATGCAGCGGATGGACTCAACTCCAGCTATTCGCAGTTCCGTTTACGTCAGGTTGATAGCCCGTACGGAAGGACGGAAACCTTTGTCCAACTTCAAAAAGCTGTTCAAAAACCAGGGGATGGCACCATAATGTGTTATGACGTAAAAGGAAGGAAGGAAGTTCCCTGTTGCAATGATCCGACAACCTGCGGAAGCACCTATGCGTATATGCTCCAGGAAAGATCCATTCTGGATCTCACCAAAAGCGACAGCCCGAATCAAAACTACACGAGGTATGATCTTCAGTTTTGTACCGCATCCTCCAGTACAAAACAAAATTTGGCCTATGACTGTGTCGATTATGTTGATCCAAAATGGAAGCTCTATCAAAAAATTGCCGATGCAATCGGCTGGGTTCCAATATTGGGAAGCGTACCTGCATATGTCCTTGAGGGCATGGTATGCAATTCAGGTGAACGTACACAAGCCCCCGGGGCTTGCATGAGCCTTACAGTCGGTCTCACGCTCGATGTTTTATTGCTGCCGCTTGATGCCATGGGGTTTATGGGAACCTTTTCAGACATAGCCGAACAGCTGGTTGTGCGTAAGGCTGTCAAACCCACTTTCGGTCTCATGGCGGACTTTACCACCGATCCGGTATTGTCAAGCATGGCATATTTTGCAGCGAAAAGGGTCGTGCGGCAGATAGAGGCAAAAGGAATGACCAAAGAGCTTACAAAGGAAGCTATAGATAAGATGACTGAACCGCTGACAAAAGCCGTTTTAAAGCGCGTGTTCGCTGGTGCAAACGGCATCAACGGTATCAATCCCTACGTGACTTTTAACGAAGGCCGGGTGCAGGATCTGATCAAAGCGGCTGCCAATACGGTAAGATCCGGATTATGACGTAGCAAATGCATCCAATAAAATTATTTAACAAAGGACTTCTTGTAGGGGATTTTATAGCTGACATTTTTGTGGAGAGAAGTATCCTCATCAGTACCCGTTCAGGTCAGTCTGTTATTTTTTTTTCCAGTACAACTGGATCATTCAATTTTTCACAATAACATGAATTTCAACAGCATTTTCAGAAGCAATTGCTAAAATACCAATGCCAGGACAGCATCATCTCCATAGTAAATATTCCCGTAATTTCCAAAAAATTTGCACTCCATTTATATTGATTCTGAACATTGCGACTAAAGTCAAAAGGAATTTTTCCGAAATAAGGAATATATAAACGATTGCTGTTGAAGTAACACCCAAAGGTTTATGTAATGAATGACAGAAAGATTGATAACAGTCTCGGCAAAAAACTCCTGATAAGGGTACTCGTAGCCACTCTGATACTCACTGCGGCTATGACAATGGTATCCTTTTATTTCGAGTATATGTCGGAGATGGGAATACTGGACGATACATTCACCCAGATCGAAAAAGTATCTGTTTTGTCAGTCTCAAAATCAGTCTATGAAAAAGATGCGAACACGGTCCAGACGCTTCTGGACAATGTGACAAAGATGCCATCGATTTCCAAAGTGGAAATATTCGATCCCAAAGGAAACATGACATATGCTTCACATGCTGTCCAGTCTTCAACAGACAATCCTTTTTCAAAGACCTATCAGCTTGCGCGGATCGAAGATAAGCTCAGCCTGGGCAAAATGGTGGTTACCGCCACGAAAAAATATTTATTCGCAAAAATAATGCGCAACGCGCTAATGTTCTTTTTCAACCAGGGAATCAAAACGCTTCTGGTATCTCTGGTATTCTTTGAAATTGTCAACGCACTCATACTTCGTCCGCTCAAAAGACTTGAGAACTCGGCCACAAAAATATCTGAAGGCAACATGGATGATGAACTCTTAAGCAGTACGGGTGAAATGGATTTGAATAAAAACGGGGAATCCGATCACGACAGCAGTGATGAACTTATACACATATCAAAGGCATTTGTGAAAATGCGTGACAACATCAAAAGCAAAATAAAAATAATAGATGAGTACAACCGGGAACTGGAAGCCAAAATCGACGAAAGAACTGCAGAGCTTATGGGCAAGACGAACGACATCAACGCCATTCTGCAAAACATGAGGCAGGGAATCCTTGCAATAACGAAAGACAACAAAATTCATCCTGAATATTCAAAATATCTTGAAATAATCCTCGGAAGCGTGAATCTGGCCGGCAAAGACGTTGTGGATGTCCTGTTTGAAAAATCCAATGTCACTATTGATGTCAAATCACAGACAAGGGAAGCCTTAAGCCTCATGCTGGGGGAAAAACCCCTTCTTTTCTCCATGAACGCGCATCTGCTTCCCAAAAATTGCGAGATTATGTCTGACAATTCCTGCAAGCTTCTTGAAATAGACTGGAACCCTGTCATAACCAAGAATGTTGTGGAAAAAATAATTGTTACAGTAAGGGATGTCACAGTCCTCAGAAAACTGCAGAATGAATCAATGTCTCAAAAACGGGATCTTGAGATAATAGGCGAGATACTCCTTATTCCCCGCAGAGAGTTTGAGAATTTTATAATCAACTCTGAAAATTTCATAGAGCAAAACGCCAAATTGATACAAAATACAGAGGCCAGGGACCCCGGAATAATTACAGTTCTCTTCAGAAACATGCATACGATAAAGGGAAATGCGCGAACTCTTGGACTCAAGAGCATTTGTGAGGCTGTGCATCAGGCCGAGCAGACTTATGACGGACTGAGACTCAGGGTTCAGTCGGAGTGGGATAACGCACAGCTTATAAGTGAACTTAAACAGGTTGAAGAGCTTATCAAGAAATACAGATATATAAATGAAACCAAACTGGGAAGAGGCACAAGGGCTCATGGCGACGAGGTAATATTTGACAGGAACATGTTCAATGAGGCAGTCGATACAATAAACAATATCAAGCTTGACATGAATGACGAGGCGCAGAAGACGATAGACCAGCTCAAGGCGATTTTCGAGATAGCCGATTCATATTCCTTTGAAGATGCGGTATCCGGTATTCTGAAAGCAATGCCGATTCTTGCAAGGGAACTCAACAAGGAACCTCCTGACGTCAAGATAAGCGACAAGGGTCTGAGGATAACCAAAGAAGAGAGCGACCTCTTCAAAAACATACTCATGCATTCCTTCCGAAATTCCATTGACCATGGGATAGAAACAAGGGAAGAACGCAAAAACTCAGGAAAGCATCCGATTGGAAGCATAGACCTTTCAATTGAAATATTTGACAACCACCTGAAGATTGTTCAAAAAGATGACGGCAGAGGACTTCATATAACCAAAATCAGGCAAAAAGCGATTGAAAAAGGCATTATAACAGAGAAGGACAATCCCACCCTGCAGCAGATAGCAGATTATATATTCATTTCAGGTATCACCACAGCCAAAACTGTCACACACATTTCCGGACGTGGTGTAGGCATGGATGTGATCAAATCCTTCGTCGAGGGAAAAGGCGGGAAAGTCGATATCATCCTTGAAAGTCAGGATACTGCAAGGGAGTTCATTCCATTCTCGATGATTCTGACGATACCCAGGGACCCGCAGGCTCTGAAGCTGGCGGCCTGACAACAAAGAGATTCCAGCGGATTTCAGGGTGAAACTCGGAAAGTACCCGTCGTGAAAATGGAAGGAGAAAGCGAAAAGAGACCATCATCAGTCTCCCTATAAGTCATTATGGCATACATAAATAGCCGAAAAATCCCTTTTTTTCCAGACGGAAGAATTTTTTTACTGACCAGCCAGCCAACTATATTGACATGGCAAATACAATATATATTTGGTATTTTCAACCAGTTACAAATTTAGATGTTCTAACAACTCTATAGATTTCAGTCACATAGCAAAAAAAAACTATTGTATGGTGACAGTTCTGGGAGTTAAAAATTGACCAGAGAGCCAATTTTGCAGATCCGCCACAATCTGCAAAAAAAAAAAGAGAGACCATCCAGGGGAGTAAGAAAATGAAAACAAAACTGACAAAATATGGAGCCATGGCCACCTGCACTATCGTGACGCTATCCTGCGGAGCAGTGAATGATGGCGGCAAATCAAGACTTGATGTCACAAACGGAATACCAATTTCTGAAAGCGACTACCCGTCTGTAGTAATGCTCGTCCTCGACGGGGCGGCTATCTGCACAGGTACGTTCATCAGCGACAGCCGGGTCCTCACAGCCGGCCACTGCGTTAGAAGCGTGGGCAAAGTCCAGATATACAGGAGGAAGGGAGCAGGAGGATTCCAGGCCGGGGAGGCGGCAAAAAGCTTTATCACAAGTCCCATGTATAAGGAGAGCGGATATGACCCAAAATACGATATTGCGATTGTCAATTTTCCATCAGGAACATCAAAATACATCTCAAGAATTTCCCAGTCCGACCCCAGACCGGGCGACAAATTCACTATTGTGGGATATGGAAACAGCGTAATCAGTCCTACGCTGGTAAACGGCCAGCTGCAACAGACGGGCGCCACCTATAAACGGGAGGGGTTCAACGAGGTCTCATCAGTGGAAGAGGGACAAATCCTTTTTGAAGGGTATTTTTCACAGGAGGATGCTGAAAAACACGATGCATCCCCTGGTGAAAAGGCCGGAGCTGCCGGCGGCGACTCCGGAGGTCCGATGTTCAACACCAGAGGCGAAATAATCGGGACAACCTCGCACGGAAAAATAAAGAGCGATGCAAACTCCAATATTATTCAGATAACGACATCCTATGTGGATCTTAGCTCTGAATATTCGAGAGATTTTCTTTCCAATTATTTTTAAAATTGGCAAGTCACGCAGCTTTTTCCATCATTGAAAAATCCATTTTATAGAGAGCGGTTTCCCCGATTCCCTTGAGGTCAAACATTCCGGCCCTTACCCACCCGCCATCAACAATATTGTCTCTGACGGTGGATGAAAAGTATACGCTGCCCGGTTCCGCCGCACTCTGGATTCTGGACGCCATATTGACAACAGGACCGATCACCGTATATTCGGAACGCCTGTCGCTTCCAAAGGAACCTACGATTCCGCTGCCCTTGTGGATACCGATCCTCATCGAAAACTCGATATGATATTTCTTAATCCATTCCGCGTTAAGCTCCCTGATTGCTTCCTGCATGGCAACCGCGCAATCCATTGCACTTTTGACCTGGACCTCGGATTTCACCCTTTCGGGCGCACCGAATATGATCATGATGCCGTCGCCGATGAATTTGTCCACAGTCCCGCCATGGTCAAAGACAATCTGCGTCATTCTGCTGAAATATTCATTTAAAATGGGCGCGATAAGATGCGGTCCAAGATCTTCAACCTTATCCGTGAAATTGACCAGATCCGCGAAGAGAATTGTCACATCCATAAGGGCGGGCTGATCATCGAGCACTTTTTCCCCGGACACTATGTCGTTTACAAGCTTGTGGGGCAGAAACCTCTTGAGCACGTTTTCCGTCAGATCCCTGTTAAGCTGCCTTATTCTCTCCTCACCCTCCTTGAGTTTGATCAGGTTTTCGACCGTGCTGACAAGTTCGATTTCATCGAACGGCTTGCTCAAATAGGCATTTGCGCCCCTCTTGATTCCCTCCTTCTTGCTGTCATCGTCGCCTTTCGCCGTAAGAAGGATTGTCGGAATCCCTTTAAGTTCCTTGTCGGCCAGCATCTTCTCAATCATTTCGGGTCCGGAAATCTCAGGCATCATCCAGTCGACAAGGATCACATCCGGTCTGTGGGACGCAGCCTTGCTGAGCCCTTCAACACCGTTCTTGGCCGTAATGACATCATACTGTCTTTCATTCAATATCTGCTTCACAAGGTTTCTTATATCCGAGATATCATCAATAACAAGAACAAGTTTGTTGCTTCCTCTTTTTCCTGCATCGTTTTTGGTCTCATTCCCATCCGAGGTTTCCTTGTCTTTGGTGAAAACGAGCCATTCTCTGATATCGCTGAGTGAAATGTTGTCTTCAACCACCTCTGTGACTAACGGACTCTCCTTTACAAATTTTTTGATATCCCGTGAAAATCCATCCAAATTCACAGGCTTGACATATGTTTTGTCCACCGCATACTTTCCATCACTTAAATTTAAAAAAGCATCGATATCACAGCATTCTTTGCCCATAACAAGCTTCCTGGCCAGTGGCTGGCGCTCAAAAATCTTCATAACAGCAGAGGCCAGTTCATCCTTTTCTCCAGTACTCAAATCAATCAGTATGCACAAATAATCAAAACGGCTAAAAATGGTATCCAACCTCTGAATGCGGTCCATCAGGTGAACCTTTAAGCCATCTTTTTTAAGACAGTCATCCATTTCAAACATCATCTGATTGTCATGGCTGTAGATAAGAATATCAAAAACCGATTTCTGCAATTTGTAGAGCGGAAATTCAACGCCGAAAACACTTCCTTTTCCGATTATGCTTTCCACAAAAACCTTTCCATTCATCGCTTCGGTCAGTTCCTTTACAAGCGCAAGACCTATTCCCGTGCTCTCGTATCTCCTTTTGCCGGAATCTTCAATCTGTGAAAATACGGTAAAAAGTTTTGTTTTATCCTCATCGGATATGCCAGGGCCGTCATCAACGACAGATACGACCACCCTGTTATTTCTGACTTCAAGAATCATATCAATTGAGCCATGCGGTTTTGAATACTTGATGGCGTTCGATACATAATTGAATATGATTTTTTCCAGCGCGTCTATCTGTCCCAAGATAATAGGGTCGTAATTGTTTCTGATATCAAGATAAAATCCGATATCGATCGAAAGACAGTGCGGGACAAAATATCCGCTGATAACCTCGAGAAAATCCGCTATCCTGATGGGGGAAAGCTTTATATCACCTTTGCCCACAGAAAGCTTCTGAAAATCGAGAAGCTGGCTTACGAGGCGATAAAGTCTTTTTGAGTTTGAAACGGCAAGCTTGATCGAAGGCTCAGACGGATTTGTTTTTTCAGCCCTTTTAAGTGAAGACAAAATCAGGGTCAGGGGCGTTCTGAGTTCATGGCTTACATTCTGGAAAAAATGGGTCTTCTTCTTATCCAGGTCCTTTAGTTTGATATTGGCCAATTCAAGCTGTCTTATCTGATCTTTCAGCCTCTCTTCATATCGTTTCAGCTCGATTCTCATTTTTTCCAGCGACATCGCCAGAGAATAAGTGTGTAATTACCGCTCGAGTTGGTGCGTACACCTTGTTTGTTTTTGGTTGTTGTATTGGTTGCCTCAACCCACGCGTCAGATAGCGCAACGTTGCTTGCTGTCACAGTACCGGTGACCGTGCGGGTCGTCGTTGGTAAAGTGATTGTGAGCGCGCCACTATCCGTTACCGCGAGCGAGCCAGTCGTACTATTATA
>JADFZC010000113.1 GCA_015232735.1 Oligoflexales bacterium
GATACCGGCTTGACAGGTCCTCAAGGTCCTCGCGGAGAGGTTGGAGGTTCGGGCCCTCAAGGAGTCAAGGGAGATACCGGACCGGCAGGTCTTCAAGGAGAGAAGGGAGATACCGGACCGGCAGGCGCTCAAGGAGTGAAGGGTGATACCGGGCCGGCAGGTCCAAAAGGCGATACAGGCGCTCCGGGTTTACAGGGTCCAAAAGGTGATGCCGGCCCAGCAGGTCCGCAGGGCCCGCAGGGTCTAAAAGGTGATACCGGCGATGTCGGTCCGGCCGGACCTCAAGGTGAAATTGGGCCTAAAGGTCCTGAAGGCAAGGAAGGCCCCGCAGGCCCCCAGGGACCTGAAGGGAAGGCGGGTCCTCAAGGTCTTCAAGGCGAAAGGGGACTGCCAGGCCCTGCCGGCCCTCAGGGGGTCAAGGGTGACAAAGGCGATACAGGAGCAACCGGACTCATGGGGCCGCAAGGGCCGGAAGGACCGCAAGGCTTGAGGGGAGAGATGGGCCCACAGGGTTCCAAAGGTGATAAAGGCGATACAGGACCGGCGGGTTCACAGGGTCCTCAGGGCGAAAGAGGGCCGCAAGGATATCAGGGAGTTCGTGGAGAAACAGGTCCAAGCGGTCCTCAAGGGCCTCAAGGAGATCCCGGCACTACAAATATCGCGGAGCTGACTGGAACAGTACCGGTATGCTCCGCCGACAAAACCATGCCTGTTTGCTTTCAGGATGAGTTTCTTAAAGTGTCCGGTTCGTACTTTATCAAAGCTCCTACATATAAGGGACAACCAGTTCAAGTGAAAACAGCAACAGAATTGGTTGCCAGTTCTTCAGTTGGGCAGTGGAACAGCATAGCGGACTTTTCCACGTCAGGGCTGACGGTTATTGTCGTTACAGCGACTATCAGGACAGCTGAATCGACTGACAAGCATGCAAATACGGGAGATGACTTTAAGGTTCGGGTGTATAATAACAAAATACAGGAATTTCATAACAGCTCTCTCTTAAGCGGGCAGCCTCTTTATATAAAAATTGAATACATAAAGACGTCAACAACAGTGGCAGCTGTTTCCGACTGAAAAGAAGGGCTTATCATTTTGTACTGAACAGGCTGCCGTTGCGGTCTTTTCCGTTTGTTTTTAAAACCATTTCCCATTGAGGGAGCAGGGCCAGCATTTTTTCAGAGGTTTTTTTGAATGCGAGGTGGTTTTTAGGCGGTATCGGGTCAGCAGGGGGAAATTTTTTTCCAAGAGGATCTATGTACCTGTCATTTTCGTAAAAGGAAAAATGGAGATGTGGAGCTGTTGATAACCCTGTGGAACCTGCAAATCCTATTATCTGCCCCTGTTCCACTTCACTTCCATTTTTTATTATCTTTGAAATTTTGCTCATGTGCATATAAGCACTTGAGTAAGTCGGATTATGTCTTATTTTTACCATCAGGCCAGAGTCGCCATTCCAGCCGGCAAATATGACTTTGCCTCCTCCAACTGACAGGATGGGCGTTCCAGAGGGAGCTCCATAATCAACCCCGTTATGCGGGCGAAATATTCTGTAAATCGGGTGAAATCTCCTTTTTGAAAATCGCGAGGTGATATGTATGAATTTTAAAGGAGCTCTAAGAAACATCCGCTGAAGGCTTGTTCCGTCTGGGGCATAATATGTCGAAGAATATTTGCTTTGAGGATATTTTATTCCCGTATAGGTCGTTCCGTTGTTTACATATTCGGCGGCAAGTATCTGACCCCACGCAAATGATTTGCCTTTTGTTGAAAGTTTTTCGACCAGAAGTCGCCATTTATCTCCAGATTTGAGTTCTCTGTTGAAATCGATTTGCCAGGCAAATATGGAAGCCAGATTGCCTGCGAGCACAGGATCCATTCCGGCATTGCTGGCCGAATCCCACAAACTTGTTGTGATTGTGCCTTTGAACGTTTCCAATTGAACTTCAACCGGATGATTTATTATTTCTGCAAACCACTTTGATTCGAGATTATCTCTTTTCATAACGACAGTTATGGCAGGCTCAGGATCAAATTCCACCTTAAGGGGATGTTCCTTTGTCTCATCGCTCCAGGTGATGAGGAATTCAACATCGTATTTAATCTTGTTTAAATGGTATATTTTTCTCACTGAATTGACTATTTCAAAGATTTCTTTTGCTGATATTCCTGATTTCAGAAACAGGTTGTAGACGTTGGATCTTTTGCCGAGGGTCACGACGCTGCTGGGCAGATCAGGGGGCTGAATGCTTTCAAAATTGGATACCGGGGAATCTGAACTTGAGATTGGAGGAGTCATGGGTGTTTGATCGCCTCGCACTCGAGGTTCTGATTTTTCCGGGGGATTTGAGCAATTCCATGCTGCGGCAGTAAGCAAACAAAAAATAAACCTATACCCCGGCATCCTCAATAAAGCCATAAACCCTCACAATTTAAAAATGTCCAACTTATAATTTATAGTCAGGATGTTATAAGAATCGGTTTTGAACAAAAAATCAACAGAAGGATTGCATGAGAAGAGTAACTGACTGGAATCTAATAACTTTAAAAAAGAGGCGATCGGATTTTGCTACCTCCATTGGACAGGCTGCTTGCTTCGGCCTACGGGGCCGGAAGAAAGAGTGCTTTTTTGAAGGTATAGTCCATCAGAAGTTCTGGCCCATTCACCTTCTTCCCAAATCAATGGATGATCGCCCTGTTCATAGCTGCCGGAGGAATTGGATGGACTTTTTTCCTTGTAGTAGGGAGTTCCGCTGTTAATGACATATTTTACCATGCCTCCTGTCTGACTGGCAGCCCCGGAGGTCTTTGCATCGCCGGCGGTGCTTTCAGATGATTTATCCGGCTTTGCTGCAGCCTGATTTGCAGTACCTGAAACGGAGTTGTCGGTTGCGGGAGATGAAATTGCTGCTTGTGATGTCTGGTTTCCAGCATTTTTGGATTTATCCTGCTGACCGGAACTTGAATTTTCCGTGACCCCTTGAACGAAGCTTTCCGGTTCTGATGTATTAAGCGATGTGCCTTCGTCAGTCTTCATTTGCTCAGGCACATTTGCTGGCTGTTCAGTTAATGCTCCGTTACTTTGTTGGGATGCCCCCTGATTCCCACCTGGAAATTTTTCATCCTGCGCACTATTTACGCTATCGCCTTGTTCTTTACTTTGTTGGCTGGCGGAGTTGGCATTTTTGGCGCCTTGTTGCTGGTCGGCAGCATTTCCCTGTTCCCCCTGAGCATTAACGGCATCTTCCTGAGAATTTGAGCTATCAGTTGCGCAACCGGCTGGCAAAAAGGTTCCTATTCCAAGGATACTTAAAAACATTAAAAAATTTTTTACGTGTTTCATTTGGAATCCTTTCTCATTAAACAAACTGCCATGTTTGCAATTTATTAATTTAATGTGGTTTTAAACTCACATTAACATCAACATCAAAAAATGTATCGTTAGAAGTAAAAAAAACTTTAGGACAAAATTAAAAAAAATTATCAAAAAATATGTTTTTTAATATGCATAATATTAAATAGGCAAGAATCAATAATGAAAACAGATAATAACACAGATGAGGCTCAAGTGTTTTTTTGGATGGACCATCAATGTAATAATTTAAAAGCACCCTAAAAATGGAAACAGCTGTGATATCTGCAGATGATTTGTCATGCGACTGTTTTCATTGTATACAGTATACACAAATCTCAGATCTGCCAGGTTTTGGGCATAGAACGGATTGACAGACATTGGGAGGAATAGGTCTTTGAGAAGATATTCGATCTGGCTTCAAAAAAACGCGGCAATTCCGGAGCATCCCCAAGATGTGCTTAATTTAATAAGGGAAAACAGAGGATTCAATTTCCTTGAGCAGCTTAATTATGGTGATTATGGCGTCGAGGGTGCGTTTAAAGCTGTCCTGGATGCAATTACGCAGGGGAAAAGGATCGCGCTTTATGCGGACTATGATGTTGATGGAACAATGAGCTGTGTAAGCTGGATCTGGTTTTTGGAAGCTATCGGTTATCGGAATTTTTCATATTACATTCCCTGCAGGTTTAACGAAGGTTATGGGTTGAATCTGAATGCAATTAAAAAATTGATTGACGAGGATAAAGCAGAGCTGATTATTACAATGGATACAGGTATTACGGCCAATGTAGAAGCTTCATATTGCCGTTCTAGGGGGGTCGATTTCATTTGTACCGATCACCATAAGATTCAGATGGATAAACTTCCTGATGGCATTATTTTAAATCCGAAGTTGCATCCGGACCCGGTTTATCAGGAGCTGTGCGGTTGCGGAGTCACCTTTGTACTGCTGAGAAAGCTGGGAAATTTCTTTCCCGTTTCAAATGAGGTTTGGACGGACATTCTCGCATTGGTTGGAATGGCTACGATTTGCGATGTAGTTCCATTAAACCAGGTAAATCACAGGCTGGCTGGTCTTGGCGTATCAGCCCTTATGAGGAGCAGCAAGAAAATTCTCACAAGACTGAGGGAAGCTTGTTCTCTTTATTATTCGCTCGATGAAAAAGATGTTGGATATCGGGTTGGACCGCGTATCAACGCCGTAGGACGCCTTGCTCATGCGGATGCTGTCATTGAAGCGTTTACTGGAAATGATCCTGAGCCTTTGGTTCAACTTATGTATGACTGCAATGAAAAACGCAAACAGATTCAAAAGCAGATTGTATCTGAAGCTTCAGACAAGGCCATGGAACTGAAAGATGATCCGATTATTTTTCTTGGATCGGATTGGCACCAGGGAGTTGTCGGGATTGCTGCAAGCAAGGTGGCCGAGAGGTTCTGGAAACCGACTTTTTTGTTTTGCAGGGGGGCCGAATCATACAAGGGCTCTGCAAGGTCGATCCCCGGATTCGATGTTACGGGTTTAATGTCGAAAGCTTCAAGCCTTTTTTCAAAATTTGGAGGGCATGCTGCAGCTGGAGGATTTTCCTTTCTTCCGGAAAATGAGGGGAAAATCAAAGAGCGGCTTTTGTGTGAGGCGGATGAAATCAGAAAATCAAACCCTGATATCTGGAAAAGCAACATTTCATATGACTGCGCCATTCCCCTGGAGATTGTAAAGTGGGAATTGCTTGCAGAAATTGAAAAGTTAAGGCCCTTTGGACATGGATTTGAGGAACCTGTTTTCAGAATGGATGCATATGTCGGTGATGTTCAGTTTCTCAGGGATAAAAAAACAGGTGAACAAAAACATACAGCTGTAAGAATACGTGGGGGGCAGGGGGAAATGCAGCAGATTATGTTTTTTAACGAGGTCTGTTCCCAAGTGAAACCGGGAACCAGGATGAGTTTTCTTGTCTCACTCTCGAAAAGCCATTATCGAGGGATGACATCGCTGCTTCTTACTGGAATAGACTCAGATTTCATCAGAAACTAAAAAAAAAGACCAACAGTATATGTTGGTCTTCTTCTTTTCTATGCCAAGAGGGAATTCCTCTCTTGGTTTAGTTTAGATCTTATTTCTTGCCATTCTGGCTAACTTGAGCGTTCTGGCTTACAGAACTGTTCTGCTGAACCCCTGTATCTTTCTTTCCACCTTCGTTGCTATAATCGTTGGTTGCAGGTGTAGCAGTCGGAGTTGGAGCAGGTGTAGCTTCCGGAGTTGCAGCAGGTGTAGCTTCCGGAGTTGCAGCAGGTGTAGCTTCCGGAGTTGCAGCTGGTGTAGGAGTCGGAGTCGGAGCTGGTTCGTTGTCCTTGGAATCCTTCTCGCCTTTCTTTCCACCGAGGTCTACGTAACCGTCAAGGTCTGTTCCCTTGGCACATGCCTTTAATGCATCTATGTCAAGAACATATGTGTGGTCTGCCTGGTCAGCCATACCGTAGTCGAATTGGTCTTCAACTTTGTAGAAGTGACGGTCGTTAATGAAATTCTTGGAGAATGTCATCTTTCTGCTGTAGTTCTTGGTTGAGCCTACGCCATACGCAGTTATGTTTTCAATCACGTTCGGGCTAACCATTTTTACAACAGTTGTCATGTAATACTTGGATCCGATTGCATTGGCTTCTGTAGGGTAAAGGTTCTCCTGGACGCTTGCCTCAAGGCTAAGTTCGGTCGGGTTTCCGTTGACGATGATTGTTTTGAAACCAATCAGGACGCCCATTTTGTCATTAGCTGTCTCTGCAGCGGATTCGCCAGCTTTGGGCTCAACTTTCCAAAGAAGTTTTCCTTCGTATGACTGCTGTCCAGCTCCCAGGTCTGTCAGGGTTGTAGCACCGTTGACGCTTACTCCAAGCTCCTGGAGGAAGATTTTGGCTACAGCATCGATTTGACCCGAAGTTAAATGAACGTTGATTTTTGTAGCATTTGCTTTGTCCTTAAGCTTTGTAAAACCTGCAGCCAAAGAACCTGTCAAGATTGTTTCAATGGAATCCTGGCTCTTCATAAGAGCGGAAAGCTGATCCTTCTTAACTTGAGTACAGCTGGTATCTTTGAATTCTATTGCTTTGAACAGGTCTGCTTTATACTTGGCATCCTGTTTTGAAGCTTGAGCTATGATACCATCTCTCATCCTTCTCATTTCTTTCTTAAATTTTGATTTAAATTCACCTGAGAGAACCGATACCAATAAGGCGGCTTTCTCATCATTTGTTTTTTTATTCCAGTCTAGCAGCTTAGCGATATCCAGGGCAGCATCGGTCTGTTGTTTTTCCAGAGATGAAGAACTACTTACTTGAGAGCTACTTCCTTTCTTGTTTACTTTAACAACCACGTCGCCGCAGCCCATCATAAAGCTTGCAGGCAGTAATAATGATGCAATTAACTTTTTCATCGATTTTCCTTTCTTCCTCACAATTCAATAATTTAACGGTTACAATAAATGGCACAACTATCAGAATATTGACATCAAAGCCCACTTTTCATTTGGGGGCGCGGTCAGCCGAGAAAGCTTACTGCAATGTTAAGGCCAAGAATGATCATATTTTTTACAAAACTTACCAGTGGTTTATAAGTTGCTGGAAATTGTTGATATTTAATCTGTCTTGTCTTTTTACAAGTTGCATTCTCTAGGGGAGATATACTGTTTATACATTTAACAGTATGCATTTTTTTTATCAGCCAAGGCAGGTTGAGGCGTTTTTTTTACTCGGCATATCAGCCATGGAACGCTTTTTTGCCTGTAATTGTCCAAGATGGAAAGCTTTCCCATTTTGTGTCAGGTTTGATTGATTCTGATTGTTTTCGCAGGGACTACAAGAGGCGGGCATGATTCATTAACTGTCATTTCATCATCTTCATCGAGCCGGATCCATAATCTCCATTCATGACTGCCTTTAGGGAGTCCTGATGTTTCAAAGTATACCCCCATTCTGTCATTATGATTAAACGAGCTTATTTTATAGCCAAGTTTGTCTTCAATTTCAGAGCTGTTGCTGAAAAGAAGGGGGTAGAATCCGTTTCGAACAAGCGAAGGATCAATTTCAAAAAATAATGTAAAGAATTTATGTCCTATTTCGCCCTTAAGCGTGAAATTACATATGTTGGAGTCGCAGTATTTTATTCCCTGAGATCCAAGCTTTGAATAACCGTTCAATATGTTTTGTAATTCATACATTGGGACTTTTGATTCATCCAAATGCCATAT
>JADFZC010000114.1 GCA_015232735.1 Oligoflexales bacterium
TCCTATGCCATTTCCGAAATCCTTACTCAAGTTTTTTATTTAAAAAGACTCCTCAGGATGTAGCAAGCCGTTCCCGATCCCTTTTTCTCCTTACCATCAGATGGAAGGCGTTGTGAAGAGACGCAAAAACCTTGTCATTGCCAACAACCTTCAAACCGGCACGGAAATCCTGCTTATCAGTACTCCTTTCGCACCAGCTTACCTCACACGGCAGAACAAGCAGGTAAGGTTGACCTATGGTCAAAATAATTTTTTCTCCCACATGCATTTCACTGAATACGCAGATACCTATACCTGACTCCGAGACATCCCATACAAGAAACGGTTGCTGTCTCTCCTTTTCATCCGGAAATGTGATCAATCCCCGTATTTCATCAAGTCCGACCTGTGTTCTGTTTTCCTGACGCAGGTTTTCATCTTTGTTTTTGCTATCGCCGTCAGACAACATTCCCCTCCCTACTGAATATCCTCGATGAGGGTGTTCAACAGTCTTCCAGACTGGTAACATTATTAGCCTGTTATATGTTAAACGGAAATCCTTAGGTTTTAGGTTATCAACATTCAAAACGATTTTCAACAATTGTAAGACGTTTCCGGAGGCTATATGGTGGCGGGCACGGGCAGGGGCACGGTAATGTCTCCGGATTTATATGTATTAAAAATTGCATAATGGAAAAAATACCTAAACCGCTTATTCGTGCAAAAATTTTTTACCTGGAGGAAATGGTTGAAAAGTTCAAGGGTTTTTGCTATCTAGTAAACTTCCAGAGCTTCTCAGGACATCCTGATGATATTTTGGGGTTATCAAAATTAATGCCGAAGTGGCGAAATTGGCAGACGCAGTGGACTCAAAATCCACCGGTGGCAACACCGTGCCGGTTCGAGTCCGGCTTTCGGCATTTTTTCTATGTTTACTCAGCTTTTATTTGAGATTTGACAAAACGCCCGGAATCTGAAAGTTCCGAGTCGCTCCATCCTCCGGTTGTTTTGGCTCCCGGCTTGAGTACGGCACTTGTCTCGTTTTTATTGCTGAGGGACCAGTTGGCCCAGCTTATCTTTCTGCTTTTCATAAAGCCGATCCAGCTCCGTGATTCACCATAATTGATATTGCCGTTCCCCGATGCGTCCGTGGTCCCCCACTCGGAAATAAAAATGGCAATCTTTTTATTTCTTGCATAATCAACTCTGTCGCGCAGCCATGAACCATGGGTTCCGGCATAGAAATGACATGCATACATAATATTACTGAATTTAAGGGGATCATCCGCCGCATTATGGACATCCTGGCTCCATGTGCTTGTACCGACAATGACTATGGCCTCCGGATCTATTGCCCTAATATTCGGTATAACCTCATTGGCATAAGGTTTTATATGTGATGACCATGATGCATATCCATTGGGTTCATTCGCTATTTCATAAATCACATTCGGCTTCCCGGCATATTTCCCGGCCATTTCCTTAAAAAACTCTATAGCCTGGGATTTGTATATGTTTGGATCCTTGTCCGACAGGATATGCCAGTCTATTATCGCATAGATTCCCAAGGCTATTGCCGCATCAACCGCTTCAACCACTTTGTTTTTTACAGATGGATTCGAGATATATCCGCCCTCGGCCGTATACATGGCGGCTCTTATGACCGAAATGCCCCAATCGTCTCTCAGCCACTTTATTGAGTCATAATTTATAAAAGAACCATACCACTGAAGGCCATGAGAGCTGATCCCCTTCAACTGGACCGCCTGACCATTTTGATTGACAAGATCCGGACCCGCAACTTTCAATCTTCCATTTTTTTCTATCGGTGTAAGCTCAATTGAAGGATCGCTTACTTCGTAGTATCCAACAAAGTTGTTTTCATTTTCATATGAGAAAAGTGCCGGGTTGACATTAAGAAGAAAAAGAGAAATGAACGCAAATTGTTTTTTCATAATGATTGTTCCTAAAAAATGGGTTGATGCTGAGATAATATGCCTTGCTATCCCCCGGCATGCCTGAAATTGTGGCCTCCCTTTAAACAGGTGACCAAAAAAAAGTAAGAGCAGCAGCCATCATGAGATCCGAGTCCATCTCATGAAAAAACAGAGGAAATGATGTAAAAATGTTAAAAGGGTTTCTAATTTAAGAATAACCTTATTCCTGTGCCTGCGCAAGGCTGTCAACTCCTGAAGTCAGTCGCCATACCATACAGGTCCTGACTTACATCACCCTGAGCGTGATATCGTTTGGCAACCATTCGATTTTATTATAGTTAAATCTTTTAACAACCAATTTTCTAAACTTCTTCGATGACTTGCCGATTGATAAAGTGATGGGTTAAATAGTAGGAGCTCCGATGGAAAAGAAAAGTCCAAACACAGACAAGGAAAAAAACGACCTGAATATGCTCTTTCTGGTAATCGATGACGATATCGCCATAGCGAAGAACATTGAAAATATACTTCGAAAACAGGGATACAGAAATATTGCTTCTGCCACCGACGGACAGCTGGCATGGAACTTCCTTAAAAAAAAGAAAGTTGATTTTATTTTCCTTGACTGGAATATCCCAAAAATCCACGGGATGGCCCTTCTAAACAGGATCCGTCAGGAAAAAAAATACCAGTACACACCTATCGCGGTAGTTTCAGGTTATCTGAAAAAACAGGATTTCTCCCTGCTGGACGAATTTCCTCTTATTACAAAAATCTCAAAACCTTTCTATTTGGCGACCATTATCGGCGCTCTCAAGGAACTCACGACTGAGGTGGAATGGTACAGCACTCAAATGGAAGTCGTAAGCACCCTCCTCGATAAAATCATCAGCGGAGAGAGCAACAGTTACGAACCCCTTATCAATCTGCTGAAGAATTCCCCCAGGAAACTTCCAATAGCGCTTATGGCAGCAAAAATGTTGCGTAACCAGGGAATCTACAAGGATGCAGAAAGCATGCTGAGCTGGTGCCTGAAAGACAAGCCCGACAATGTCCAGGTCCTCAGCGAACTTGGAAAGCTCTACCTGAAAAAGGGAGACTATACAAAGGCTCTGGACATGATGAAAAAAGCACAGGAGCACTGCCCCAACAATATCGATCGCCTGTGCGACATGGGCAATGCCCATATGCACCTTATTCAGCCTGAAGAGGCGAAAAATGCCTTTGACCACGCTTCCACAGTAGACAAGAACAATACCATAGCAAGGCAGGGCCACAAGCTTGCCCACGAGATGATCTCGTTCATTTCAGCCAACCCCGAGATGAGCACGAAGGTCACTTTTGCCTCGATCCTGAACGCCATCGGCATCTCCCAGACAAAAACGGGAAATTATGATGATGGTATCGACCATTACCAGTCAGCAATGAGTTACGTTCAGGACCATGAAATGCAATCGAAACTCTGTTTTAATCTTGGACTGTGCTATTTGAGATGGAGAAAACCCGATGAGGCCGAGCCGTGGTTTGAAAAAAGCCTTTCTTTTAACCCGCTATTCGAAAAATCCAAAATAAGGCTGGATGCTCTTCATGGCAAAAACAAGGAGATACCTGAAATAGATATTGAGGCAATTGAAAAAGAAAATCTGATATCACTCGATCTCAGAGATTCAATTGCAGAAAAACAGGCAAATGTCCCAACCAAAGGGATGATCGATATCAAAAAACCGGCCGAAAGCAGCAAACCCGCAACACCCTCTTCCCAAAAAGCGGCTGCACCTGCGGCAGCTGTCAAGGACAGTACCAAACAAAAAGAGGCCGCATTCACCAAATCTGCAGAACAGGAAAAGCCGCAAGCCCAAAAAGAGCCTCAAAAGGAAAATATTCCTACGCTGCAATATCTCCCTGAGGATGAAATTATTTTTGACGAATCCGCATTCGACATGAGAAAAATCGATGAGACTCAAACCGAAACAGCCAAATTTGCCCAAATTGAAGGGAATGCAAATAAGCCGCCTCCAATTGACCTGGCAGGCGAAAAAAAGAGCAAATCTGAAAAATTAAAGGAAAACATGACTGAAATCGGGACCAAGGGGGAACTTACGAGGGAATTTCCGGAAATGCACCTTATTTACAAAATCATGCTCACCGACGGCATTCATGTCGATTCCCAGATCCCGGGATACATAAAGCATTATTACAGGTATGGCCCCATAATATTCAGAAGGGGACTTAACAAAGCGATCGTCTCAAGGCGCGTTACGGCAAATGAAATAGGGCATATCTTTGAATCCATTGAAACCATGCTCAATGCGTCATAAAATTTGACTTTACCACAGCCCCAAACAATTATAGATTCAGATTTTTGGGGATTTTTCAATGAAATTCGTAGGAGCACATGTCAGTATCGGCGGCGGTGTCGAAAACGCGCCCTTGAATGCTAAAGAAATCAAGGCCGGAACCTTTGCATTATTCACAAAAAACCAACGGCAGTGGACATCATCTCCCCTTACGCAAAAATCCATAGAATCTTTTAAAATCAACTGTGAAAAACATGATTTCAGACTGGACAGGATTCTGCCTCATGACAGTTATCTGATCAATCTCAGCCACCCTGAAAAAGAGGGACTGGAAAAATCAAGAATCTCCTTTCTCGATGAAATGAGAAGGTGTGAACAGCTGGGACTGTCACTGCTCAATTTTCACCCGGGCAGTTCCCTTGATAAAATTCCCGAAGAAAGAGCGCTCGATCTCATTTCCGAATCAATCAATATGGCAATCAGAGAAACCAGTTCAGTCATCGCAGTCATTGAAAATACTGCTGGCCAGGGTTCAAGTCTGGGATGGAAGCTTGAACACCTTTCATATTTGGTTTCCAGGATAAGCGACAGGGAAAGAATCGGAATATGCCTTGATACCTGCCATTCATTTGCTGCCGGATATGATCTTGCCTCTGTGGAAGGGTGTGAAAGATTTTTTAACCTTTTTGACAGGACAATCGGCTTCAGGTTTCTAAAGGGAATGCATCTGAATGACTCAAAGAAAGGCTTGGGCAGCAGGGTTGACAGGCATGAAAATCTTGGCATGGGTATGTTGGGTGACAATATTTTCAAGTTTATAATGAAAGACCAAAGATTTGACAATATACCTCTGATTCTTGAAACTCCGGAGGAAACAAAATGGAAGGACGAGATAGAGATGCTTTACGGATATGTTAAAAGATGAGGATGTTATTAACCGGCTTTCAAATTCAAGTTATGGTCAGTCTGCTCCCTGGACCATTTTTGCACTTTTATGGTAATGCTGCATCCGATGCCAGGCTGTGAATTCACTGTAATCGTACCGCCTTTTTCATCGACTGACTGTTTTACAACAGACATCCCGTACCCATATCCGCAGTGCCCGTCCTCGGCCGAATCCTTGGTAGAAAGACCGAGACTGAAGATAAGGTTCAGCTTCTCATCATCCCTCATTGACGAAAGCTTGTCATTTTTCAATAATCCCCTGAACAAGGCCCTTTTTAAAAGCTGTTCAGTATCGATTCCTCTGCCGTCATCCTCTACAATTATCGTCAAATGGCTCTTGTCTTCGATGAAAATCAATTTAAGGGATGGTTCCAGGGGCTTGTTTTGCCGATCCACAATATGTTCAATTCCATGCTCAATCGAATTTCTAAGCAGATGATTCAAACTCTTTATTATTTTCCTGATATAAATATAATTGACCCTGACTTTGCCGCCCTCAAGGCTGAATTTAACGATCTTGTTGCATTTTTTTGCGATCCTTTCCACCGTCTCAGAGATAGGGCCTATGCAGATTTCAACAGGAACAGTGGAGACATGATACCTGAACCCATCCAGCCATTTCCTGTAATTCTCAATGGAACCACAAACTTTTAAAGATGACTTGAGGTTTTGAAGTTCCTCCCTGTTTATAGCATATTCGTTATCGAGGCGGTCCAGAACAGGTTCGAGTATCCTGGCACTTTCGGAGATAAATTGGTCATAGGCATTTTTGATTTTCATGATATTTTGACCTGTAATCAAGGGGAGTCCTTCAACCTTTTCTATCTGGGAAACAATCGCATCCATTGAAAACATCATGGCATCACCACATAGCTCATGAAGCAGGAGCCTCAATTTGCCATGTTCCCCGCTCTCTGCAAATTCCAGGGATTGCTTGATACTGTCGATAAAATCCCGATGAAACATGCGAAAAATTTCAGCAAAATTGAGTATACGGATAAGGCAATAATTACGTTCTGCAGTAAATCTGGCCTGATTAAGCTCTGTTTCATCCGTGATTGTAAATAAAATGGACCTGATACTGTTATTGTAATTACGTATGACCCTTCCCACTATCGTCAGGTATTTCGAGCCAATTCTGAAACCTCGCGGCAGTTTTCCCACTATATCCTCGCTGTCAAGCTGGTTCTCAAAAACCTGTCTGACAGTTGCCTCAAAATTGTCCTGCTCCTCCCTCGCCAGGTTTAAATGTTTAATAAGTCTTTCTCCAGCAAATACCTCACGGCCGAATATATTACTGCAGGACTTGGTAAATCCAGGCTCAATGCAGCAATCCCGGTTCAAGAGCAAAAAACCCACATCGACATTATTTATTATTGTGTTCAACGTATCAGTCTTTTCCATAACCACTGACTCCACATGTTCAACATAAAGCATAAGCTGATCGTTGATTATTCTGATGTTGTTACGCGCCTCGGACTTTATCAGGTTAATCCGGTAACCCAGACCAAGAGACAAAAGAACAACCTCTATCGCACTGCCGGTAGTCTGTCCCCAATCACTTATGGGATTTGTCGGGAGGAAACCTTCAATCTTAAGAATCAGAAATATGGTTCCAAACAATAATGGAATCCACCCCATACAGTAATACTTTGCAGGGGCATAACCGTTGATGACCTTAACAAGGCCAATGCAAAGAAGAAAAAATATTACGACAAATGAGAGTATTCCCGTGAGCTGCTGCAAAATAAAATATGGCGGCGATAATGCTGTTACTATTCCAAGCATCGCGAGGACTATTGCCAACACCGTCATGAATCTGTTTAGACGCGGTTCTTCTTTTACGATGTTAAGAAACTCCTTAGTAAACAAAATGGCAAACATCAGAAAAAAATCTGAAGCTGCGGTATTCCCCTCGTTTGTAAACCAGTTTCGTTGGGCGCCCTGCGCAAAATATATACCAATACCTTGAAAACCGCATTGAATCCAAAGCGAGGAAAATATGAAAAATACATAATACAAATAATCTCTCGTCTTGAAGGAAAAATAGAGGTAAAAATTATAGATCAGCATCACACATAGAAAACCCAGCAATATTCCAAGATATAAGTATTCGTAAAGAGAATATTCATAAAACCTGTCCGGCTCCCATAAAAACAGGGCAAATGTCGCATGTCCGGTTGTTTTGATATTGACGTAAAAAGTGCTCCTGCCCGGAAATATTTTCATTGGAAACACAACATTCCTGTGTTTAATTTCCCTTTTTGAAAACGGCACCTGGTCTCCAAGAGTGACGGAACCATAATTGCCGGACGCATTTTTAGAGTATAGTGTGATAAAGTCTGTCAATGGATTTC
>JADFZC010000115.1 GCA_015232735.1 Oligoflexales bacterium
AGCTGACACTTCGCAAATACCTGCCAGTCAGGGGGTGCTTGGTGCCACAGTCTGGACCGCAAACTCTCAAATGGCAAAAAAAATAGTAGCTAATTCACCGGCTTCTCCTGTTTCTGAAAGTAATACGACGCAAAGAACCGTCATCTGTGTTATGAATTAGTCGCAGGCGCGAAAGCGGAGGCGACGTGTCCCGGCAAGTTAAACTTGCATCGGATCTCGTTGTAATATCTTGGTATTTCGTGACAAATCCTGAAGTGAAATATTTACAATAAAGAGAAAGAAACAGTATGTTTCAAGGTAAGATCATGCTCTTTTCCGATGGGGCTGCGAAGGGAAATCCCGGCCCCGGCGGCTGGGGATCCATTATTTGCTGGCCCGAAGGAAAAGTGTTGGAGCTTGGCGGTTCGGAGAATAATGCCACAAATAACCAGATGGAGCTCAAAGGTGCGATAGAGGGACTTTCAAACCTTGGCGGAAGTTCAGCGGAAGTTCACATATTTACAGATTCAACATATGTAATAAATGGGATAAATGGCTGGATTTACGGATGGATGGCAAGAGGCTGGACGACGATGGACGGAAAGCCCGTGGCCAATAGGGAGCTTTGGCAGGAGCTTCATGAACTGACAGGCAAAAGGAAAAAAATCTCGAAAATATTCTGGCATTATTTAAGAGGACATGCCGGGATTCCGGGAAACGAAAGGGTTGATGATATCGCGCAGGGTTTCGCTGCAGGGAAAGAAGTCGATCTGTTCAAAGGGGCATTGAAGGATTATGGTGTCTCGATTATGACCCTTCCTTCCACTTTTGAGGTTCCTGAAAAAGGCGACTTCCATCAAAAAAATTCAAAACCCAAAAAGGCGTATTCCTACCTTAGTCTTATAGACGGGAAGATTGAGATTCATCCGGATTGGAAGGTGTGTGAGGCCAGGGTCAAGGGGCGGCCGTATGCAAAATTCAAAAAGGCGATGTCCAAGGAGGAGGAGGCCGCGATAGTTGCGGAGTGGAGCAGGGACAGTGTTCCATAGCTGTTTGGAAATCCAAAAAATAGTCATCGTACGAAAAATTAATATTAGCCCATCGATTCTCTTACCTATTTTCAAAAAAATATGATAAAGCATTATCATATCAATTCATTCGGAAAAAAAGACTCTATGCCGGATAAATTGTTTTCCAGGTCTTGAGGGGGAAGAAGATAGAATTTGCGTCGTCAATATACTGATTTAAAAATCATAGCATGGATAGCTTTTCGCAATTTGGTTTCCCGCAAAAGAAACCGCCAGGGTCTGTCCTTCATGACAGCGGTTTCCATACTTGGTGTAGGCATAGGGGTATCGGCTTTAATAATTGTTCTTTCTGTCATGGGCGGGTTTGAACAGGATCTCAAGAGAAAAATGCTCAAGGGTCAGCCTCACCTCGAAATAATGAATGAAAACTCACTGGCCGGATTCAGCCTCCTTGAATTTCCGCTCCAGACTTTCTCTGACAACATGTCGGATATTTTGGACATAGAGCCATTCACGCAGGCAGACATAGTTTTGAAGCAGGGCAAGCATATGTCGACTGCCGTTCTTTTCGGTGTTGATCCCAACAAGAAGGGACATCTTTGGGGATTCAGCGATTCCATGATTGAAGGAAATCTTGCCGATGTCGGGAAGGAGCACTTTCCAATGATATCAGCGGACAAGAAGCCTTCCAGGTGGCCCGGAATAGTTCTCGGGGAGAGCCTTGCCGGACAGCTGGGTGCCAGCATAGGCGATGAAATCACGGTTCTGAGTCCGGAAGCGTCCTCGAGTTCGTCTGTTTTGGCAGGCGGGACGATCAGCCGGCATTACGTGCTTGTAGGAACATTCCTCACCGGACTTTTCAATTATGACTCCAAATGGGCTGTTGTATCACTGGATGAGGGCAGGAAGTTTATGCCCGACTACGACTTTTCCCTCGATGAGGAACAATATGTGTCAGGTATTGCGATAAACCTGAAAAATCCTTACAACGTCGATAACTATATCAAATATATTAAATCCAACAAGGGATTAAAGCCCAATACCTGGAAGGATACCAATGCGGCCCTGCTCTTCGCCCTGAAACTTGAGAAATTTACGATGGGCTCGATTTTGATGCTGATCGTACTTGTTGCCGCTTTTTCAATCAGCGGCACCATGATGATGACCGTTTTCCATAAAAAGAGACAGGTCTGTCTTCTCCGTTCCATAGGAATGACTCATAACGATGTTCTAAGACTCTTTCTTTTTCAGGGATTTATAATTGGAACTGTGGGGATCCTGCTTGGGCTCTTTCTTGGGGTCGGATCATGTTTTTTATTGAGCAGCTTTAGATATGTAGACGTTCCGACAAATATTTATTACCTTAGGACTCTCCCGGTGAAGTTTTTGCCATGGGATTATGCTTTAATATGCTTTCTTGCTTGGCTGTTAAGTCTTTTTGGTGCCCTATACCCCGCGTTGATTGCATCAAAACAGAATCCAAGTAGCGGTTTGAGGTTGTAGTGAGTAGTAATAAGAGCGGTGGCAGCCCCCAAATAATAATAAAAGTACGTGAACTTACGAAGGTCTACCAAGTAGAGGCCAATAGGGTTGAAGCGCTCCGGGGAATTGATCTCGATGTAAAAAAAGGACAGATTATCGCGGTGACAGGCAGGTCGGGGTCGGGTAAAAGTACACTTTTGCATGTGATAGGAACTTTGGACCAGCCCACTTCCGGAGAGGTGCGCCTTGTCGGAATAGACGTATCAAAGATGCCTGATCAACAAACGTCGAACTTCAGAAACAGGATGGTCGGATTTGTTTTTCAAATGAACAATCTTCTCCCTGAATTCTCTGCACTGGAAAACATAATGATTCCAGCCCTTATTGCAGGAATGCCCAAAAGCGAGGTTCATGCGAGAGCCGGTGAGCTGCTTTGCGCAGTGGGCCTTCAAAACAGAGGCATTCACAGGCCTGGGGAGTTGTCGGGCGGAGAACAGCAGAGGGTTGCCATAGCCAGGGCACTTATAATGAAACCGCCGATCCTTCTTGCTGATGAACCGACGGGCAATCTTGATAAACGTAATGGCGAAATAGTTTCTGAACTTCTGCTTGAGCTGTGTAAAAACCACGGAGTAACGATGCTGCTTGTAACACACGATCAAAATCTTGCCGAATCCCTGCCACACAGAGTTTTTATGGAGGATGGAAAAATTGTAGAGTTTGGAGGAGCCTGGTGAAAAAATCGATAGTGCTCCTTATGCCTCTTCTTTTTTTATTCGAGGTTTTTGCCATGGCCAAAGAGCCAGAGGTTGTTGAGATAATTGTCCGAGGCAATTCAAAAGTTGAGTCAGATGCAATCCTTGCAACTATTGGAACAGTGGTCGGAAAGCCTATTGTTCCATCAATAATATCAAAAGATATAAAGAAATTATATGAACTTGGCTACTTCTCGGAGATCCATCTTTTCAAGAAGAATGTTGAAGGCGGAATTAGGCTCATTATCGAAGTGAAAGAGAAGCCTTCCATCATGGAAATAAAGTTTGTCGGACTGGAAGAAATTACGGAGGAAGATCTAAGCAAAAAGCTCCAGACAAAAAAATATACAATAGTGAATGAAGCTACGATAACAAACGATCTCAGGCTGATTGAGAAGCAGTATCTGGAAAAGGGATTCTATTTGGCTCAAGCCACATATACTCTTGAAAAAATCAAAGATAATGAAAACGAGGTCACCCTTACATATAATGTAAAGGAGGGGGGCAAGGTACAGGTTGGATCAATAGACATACTTGGAAACAAGTACTTCACGACCTCCGAGATTATTTCCAAATTTATGTCGAAACCATTGACCCGCACTTCGGCTTTTTCATCTCCCGGTTCCGTTTATCTGGATGAAATGGTCAACAGGGACGTCGAGGCTCTTTCGTACTTTTATAAAGATTTTGGTTTTGCGGAGGTCAAAGTTTCAAAGCCTGTGCAGGTTATGGATTCAAGCTGGGAGTTTGTCCGCATAACCATGGAAGTGGAGGAGGGGATTCAATATAACGTCGGATCAATCGATGTTTCTGGGGATTTGCTTTATACGAAGGAAGAGCTTTTTGAATGGATGAAACTGAAACCCGGTGAGCTTTTCAGGTTTTCAAAATTTCGTGCTGATGTCGAAATGCTGATCGATAAGTACGGGGACAAGGGATACGCGTTTGTCGACGTGAATCCGAAGCATGTTTTTGACAGGGAAAAAAAGATTGTCCATCTCAATTATGAAATCACAAAGGGAGAGAAAATCTATTTTGGCGAGATGACAATTGTTGGAAACACAAAGTCGCGGGACAACGTCATTCGCAGGGAAGTTGAGGTGGCGGATAGTGAACTTTACAGTGGAACCAAACTTACCAGTTCCAAACAAAATATTGAAAGGCTTGGCTTTTTTGAAGAGGTTCAAACCATAAGACAAAGGGACGAAAAAGAGGCCAATGTTCTTAACTACAAATTCAAGGTGAAAGAGAAGCCGACAGGCCAGCTTCAGGCCGCCGTCGGATTTTCTCCCGGTTCCACGGCTGAGAGCAACTGGTTCGGTCAGGGCAGCTACCGTGAGGAAAACCAGTCCGGAAAGGCCTGGAAGGTTAATCTGACCGGCAAGTGGAACGGCGGCAGGAACTATTCCCTTGAGACCGGGATCACTGATCCAAGGGTCAATGACAGCAAGTGGTCCCTCGGGTTTGGTGCAAGCTGGCAGCATGAAATCCAGGTAATCACCGACGGGGTAAACGTTGAGGAGAAGCGTATCGATGCGAGCGTCACCGTTGGCAGGGACATCATCGAGAAGATAAGGGGTTTCACCACATATAAAATAAGCAAAATAACTCAGAATTCTGACGCTTTCCTTCTTGACAGGTTTACCGATAACGGTATCGAAAGCAGTTTGATCCTTGGGCTGTCGAGAAATACCACGAATAATTACCTTGATCCAACCGAAGGCAACAAGGCGACAATCAGCCAGCAGATTACCGGAGGGAAGATTCTTAGAGGCGACAGCCAGTATCTGGAAAGCCTTTTTTCCGATGCGCAGTACATACCAATAGATTTCACTGAAACCTACAGGACATATCTGAGGTTTTATGGTGTGCTCGGTCTTTTAAATACTTATGAAGACAAGCCAATTCCTTTTTCTGTAAGATACAGGATGGGTGGCCCGATGGATTTGAGGGCATACGGCTATAAAACCATCGGCCCAAAATATAACATTCTGCAGGCTCCGGGCGACATGCCGAAAAGCATCAATTACGGCGGGACCAAGAAGCTGCTCTTCCAGATCGAATATTTTTTTCCAATCATTCAAGAGGCTAATATAAAAGGACTATTTTTCACAGATTTTGGGAAGGTATATAGGGATGATGAGAATATTGAACTTAAAAAGTTCACTCATGACGTAGGTTTTGGATTTAGATGGATTACCCCCATCGCCCCATTCAGATTTGAGTGGGCATATCCTTATGAGAATGGAAAGCTTGGCGATATGGAATTTGTATTTTATCTAGGTTTCTAATCAATACTAGAAGGGACATTTATGAAATCAACAAGAAAAACAGTTAATTACAGGTCATCTTTGGCGATCGTGTTTTTTGGGCTCCTAATTGCGATTGTCATATCGCCTGCAAATGGTCAGGGAGTGGTCAAACCTGAAAAGGCGCCTGTGAAATATGCGGTTGTCGATATGCAGACGGTAATTCTCAATGTCACAGAGGGAAAGAATGCAAGGGCAAAACTTGAGAAGGAAATAAAAGCCAAGGAAAGTGAGTTGATGGAAAAGAAAAAAGAGCTGGACAAAATGAACAAGGACTGGACATCCCAGGCGCCTCTTCTAAGTGAATCGGCCCGTTTTGAAAAACAGAAGGAGTTTCAGGAAAAGTTCCTTGCGTTAAGGAATGAGGAAATGGAATTCCAAAAGGAGATCAAGGCAAAGGAACAGAGGGCTACCCAAAAGATCGCCATGGCTGTGACGGGACTTGTTGATGATCTGGCAAAACAGCGGGGTTACGAAATGGTATTTGAAACGAACAGTGCCGGACTTCTGTACTTGAAGGAGCCTTTGGATCTTACCAAGGAGGTTATCGCCGCCTACGAAGTCAAGAGCAAAAGTGAAAAAAGCGAGGTTTCCAAAACAGCAAAGGGTGTTGAGGATAAGAAATAATCCATCGGGAGATGATGCAGGTGGCCATTGTCAAGGTTGATCCCCCACTTTCAGCCAGCGAGATAGAGAAGTATCTTCCGCACAGGTATCCTTTTTTATTGATCGACAGGATACTGGACTACAAGCCGGGGGTATTTATCCATGCACTAAAAAATGTTTCAGCTTCAGATCCAATAATGCAGGGACATTTTCCGGGGAACCCGATATTTCCGGGAGTCCTTCTTGTTGAAGCCATGGCTCAGGCGTCCGCAATACTGGGAAAATTCACCAGGGACAAAGAATGCAGCACATGCCTTTTGATGGAGATTGAAAATACACGTTTTAGAAAATCTGTCGTTCCCGGTGACACGATACATATACATGTCAAGCTAAGTTCCATGCGAAAGTCATTCCTGTGGTTTGAAGGGGAATGCAGGGTTTCGGATAAGGTTGCGGTCACAGCAAATTTTTCGGCCAAGCTGGAATAGACAATTAGAGGTTTTATTTTTCATGTTTGATTTTTTTGAACAGTTGGATCCTGAAAAGGTTGATGAAAGTGTAATAATTCATCCCACGGCACAGGTAAGCAAGAAGGCGGAAATTGGAAAACGGGTGAAAATTGGACCATGGTCGATAGTGGGTCCAAAAGTGGAAATTGAAGACGACGTAAAAATTTCCTCTTCAGTAGTGATTTCGGGTAGAACCAGAGTTGGCAGGGGAACCAGGATTTTTCCCTTCGCTACCATCGGGCAGGAACCTCAGGATCTGACATATGGCGGAGAGGATACTGCCCTTGTCATAGGCGAGGAGAACCAGATAAGGGAATATGTGAATATTTCGATTGGCACTGAAAAGGGAGGAGCCTGTACGGATATAGGCAATCAAAACCTTATTATGGCATATACGCATATAGCTCACGACTGCAAGATAGGAAGCAAATGCATTTTTGCCAACGGCATTCAGCTTGCCGGTCATGTGGTTGTCCAGGATAATGTAGTGTTTGGAGGAATGTCCGGGGGTCATCAGTTTTGCAGGTTTGGCGAGTATGCGATGATTGGGGCGGGGGCTATTGTTGTCCAGGATGTAGCACCGTATTGCATGGTTCAGGGTGATCGGGCGACTGTTCAAGGGCTTAACAAGGTAGGTTTGAAAAGATCCGATATATCTGAAGAACATAAAAAACAGATTAAGCAGATGTATAGAATTCTTTTTGGCCAAAATCTCACGCTGGAGGCCGCTGTCAACGAGATATCTGTTGACATTGCTGATTCAATTTACAAAACTAAGTTCATAGATTTCATAAACGGTACCAAAAGAGGGCTTTGTCGTTGAAAAAACTCCCTTATTTT
>JADFZC010000116.1 GCA_015232735.1 Oligoflexales bacterium
GAGACCGCTTAATCGCGGCATGTTGATGTCCAGCAAAATCAATTTCAGGCATGGAGTAAAACGGACAATATCGATGGCGTCTTCTCCACTGGATGCTTCCATGCAGGTAAGTCCGTCAATCTTTAAAATTGATCTGATCAGCATCCTGTCATCTTCTGAATCGTCGACAACAAGAATCTCGCTTCTTGAAGAACTCTTTGGCACTATTTTTTGATTCAGAACGAATCCTGATACGTTTGTCTTGTTCACAGCGATGCCCGCTTTACTCTCCATCAGCATTATAATGTCTCACAATGCTGAATGAAAAAATTATTGTTCAAAAGGAAAGCTATATATTTCGACCGATGTGTATAACAATCAAATATAAAAAATATAATGCACAAGTGAATATCGGATAATAATAAGGAATTGTAAATAAGTGATAATATGCAGTGTTCTCGTACTTCTTAGGCAAATTTGATGTGAAAAAATTATTTATTAAATTGTCAGAATATGGCGGAGGCCCAGAGGCTTTGGCCGCGTAAGCGGCCAACATTATTGTTTAAAGATAATCAACTCTCTCTTCATTAAATGGGGTCATGTCTGAAGCTCGGTTAAAAACAAGTTTCTTTTCTTTTTTCTTTCTTAGAATTGTCTTCAGCCTTTTCGACAATTTGTTAACCCCATCGTAGAGATTTTCCGCCTTTTGTTCAAGGTAGAGATTTTCTCCTCTGATTCCCTTCAGGTTGATTTTTATTGTATGGTCCTCCTTTTCCTTGTCGCAAATAAACGTTATATCGGCTTTGACAGGTTCTCCTTCAAATTGATCCAGTTTCTTGAAAATTTTTTCTTCGGCGAATTTTTCCAGGAGAGTTGATCGAGGCATGTGAACAAAATGTGTGACTAATAACACGATAGAATCCTCCCTAAATGGTTAAAGGAAAGAAAAAACAACTATCTTATCTAAAAATAAACATTGTATGTGAGAAGTCAAATAAGAATTCTGCAAAATGTTATTAAAAAATAGAAGAAATAATGCAGAGACTTAAAAAATGTGTTGACAATCACCCCATATTTTTATTTAAGCACAAAAATTTTGATTTGTCAGCACCGCACCATGGACATTTCCATGTATCTGGTAACTCATCGAAAGCAGTGCTTTTTGTGATGCCGGATGCCGGGTCGCCATTATCCGGGTTATACACATATCCGCAGATGCTGCAGCCATAGGAATTTTTTGCCTTGTGAGCGCCCTCGGAGATACCGCTTTCATCGGTGTAGGTTGGAGCTGATTTTGGTGTCTTGCCTTTCTTTTTCGTATGGTAGTCGTGGTAGGTTAATAATTGAGCGCTCTTGATCTGTTCACTGTAAACGACTTCACCTATAAAAATTGTGTGGGTGCCCGCATCCACTGAATTGATCACCTTGGCTTCGATTATGCTTGTCGCAAAGCTTGTTACGAGAGCAGTTCCAAGAGGACCATGTTTATAATCCATCTTGTCGAACTTATCGACCTGTCTTCCGGATTTGAAACCCCATTTCGCAATAAAATCGATATCGGCGGCGTCTTCAAGAATGGAAACTCCAAATGCATTGCTGGAGCAAATATATTCGTGTGTCAGATTTGATTTATTTATGCATACAGCAAACTGTGGTGGCGATGACGTCACCTGAACTATGGCATTCGCTATCTGTCCGTTCTTTTTTCCATCGCTTGTGGAGCTTACAATATATACGCCATAGCTCACATCCCTGAATGCAAGAGGATCGATTTCCATTTTCATCTTTTGACTCCTTCACCACCAGTTTCTTTAATCGAGGAAAGCAGCTCATTATAGCGTTCTTCAGCCAAATCTCCAAACAGAATCTCGGAAGCCTTTTTAAGGCCGGCATTTTGAAAAAGGAATTTGTTTCCGAGAGTAAGGGCTATCTTTGATCTTCTGCGTGTAAAATCTTCAAGTCTCACTATCATTTCATATTTGGCAAGGTATTGAAGTTCGGCTTCGGAAAAATCGGTTCCACTGACGATATTTTCTGAAGACTCTGGACTTTTCTTCAAATATTCCAGGATTTCAAAAGCATGGCTGCCGTAACATCGCCATAACCTTTCAATCAGAACAGAGTCGGGTTTTACGGAATTTTCCCGTTTTGTCTTGACGGATTTCATCTCTTCGGAGAATTTTTCATACAGTTCGGCAGATGGCTCTCCATACCATTTGTTGATTTTCCCTTTCCTGCAAAAACCCATTTTTTCCATCTCTCTGACTATTTCATTTCCTATGTTCAGGCAGTCAGTCAGTTTTCCTCCAAATATGCTTATGTACTTTTGCTCCCTGTCCGTCTCGATGATGTGCTTTCTGGATAAAACAGTCCAATCTGAATCGGCACTCACGCCCTTGCTTCTGTCGATTACGAGAGGTCTCACTCCACAGCGCTCCGATATTATGTCGGATTTTGAAAGAGGTGTATTTAAGTTAAGCCTTTTATTAATATTTTCAAGAATATATTTTCTATCTTCGTCGGTAACCTCAGGAGGCATTGATTCGATTCTTGTATCTGTTGTGCCAATGCATGATCTTTCACCCATGGGTATTACAAAAAAAAGTCTGTTGTCATCCGCGAAAAAGGTTATGATTTTTCCGGAAGATGTGATGCTGTCAACGATAATATGGATTCCCTTTGAAAAAACATGTTTATGATCTGTTTTTTGATTTGACTTCAAATTATATGAATCAACAAACGGGCCAGTTGCATTTATTACCGATCTGGATTTAATCGTAAACATCGAACCATCTGTCCGATCTCTTGCCTTGGTTTCCCAAACACCGTTTTTTGCTTTTGAGGAGGAAAGGGCTTCGATATAGTTTACAGCGACAGCTCCGCTGTCAAGCGCTTTTCTGATAAAGCTGAAAACAAATCTGGCGTCATTCTCCACAAGATAGCAGTCCGAATATTCCACACCACCTGTCGAATTAGCTGTATTTATCACGGGGAGTTCTTTTTGGATCTTTTTTTTGCTTAGGAGCCTCGGAGGTTTTGTAAAGCAGCTGCCCAGAAAGAAATAAAGCCAGGTTCCCAGGTAAATAAAAAATCGACCGTATTTGGATTTTCTGTCTATATTTGCATAAAATCTTATCTCCCTGACGGAAGATGGAAAGGACATCATGAGTCTGTTTCGGGACAGGCAGAGTTTTCTTACGAGAGGAAACTCATAGCTTTCCATATATTTGATTCCGCCCCAGATCAGGTTAGAAGAATGCTGGCTTGTTACGCCGGCGAAATCGCCCTTATCTATAACGGCAGAATATACCCCCTGTCCGGCAAGCGCTGCAGCCGATACCGCTCCGTTAATCCCGCCTCCGATAACCAAAACGTCAAAGGTGGATTCCAAAAGTTTTTTTTTATTGTCATCTCTAAGGTGCATGATGGACTGACTCTAGTGCCTCATAAACTAAGTTTTTCCCTATCAGGTCGAGAGATTCTTTCGTCTGACAATGAGCGAGGAGTGAGTTTATCGGGAATAAATGATCGACGAGCGAAGCGGGCAGACGGAAGAAGATCCGGCCTGATAGGGAAAAACTTAGTTGACCAGGTGCTAGTATTTTGTCCATTTTTTGACAATATCCTGTATCTTGCTTACAATATCGCAGATTCTCGCGCCTTTTCCATTTTCAGAGGTTACGGCCACAATCCTGTTTCCGATTATCCATGGGCCTCCGTTATCCCGCTCTTTAGTTGATGCGGTTGTTACTAAATAAATTCCATCAGAATGGCCGGAAGTCCCGACTCTGCTTACAGAGTAAGGATCGGAAACCTGAAATTCAGTCAGATCTTCCTGGGGCAGATCAAGCTGTCTGCCGAGGATCTTTACCTTAAGTCCTGGAATATCGTCAGAAGCATTGCAGGGTGATGGCAGATCGAAGAATTTTCCGGGATAATAACCGGAATTCATGGGATCCTTCAATCGGTACAGACCGACATCTGTCTCCTTGAATTCATACCAGCCGTCTCCCTCCCGGGTCGACGCGATCTTTATGACATTTTCAAAATTCCTGCCTATTCTGAATTCAGTTGCGGCGCCGGGCGTTGTCTCCCAGTATTTGTGGCTTCTCGTACAGTGGCCGGATGTGAGCACTACGGAAGGGGCAATCATTACACCTGAGCAGAATCCCCAGAAATGTTCCTGGGAAAAAGAGCGTTCAACGTTTAATTTCGCCACCTGGTAATGAAGATTTGGAGAAAGTGCATAGAAATCCTCGCTGGATATCTGCTGAACCCCCGAGTTTGGAGAAAAATAGGCTCGGTTGCTGTGGCTGCCGCATCCCGTCTCAAAAAATAAGGCAAATAGAAAAGCGATGAAGAAAATATTGTACCGCTTTAAATAAAGACTCATCCTTCACTCCTCTCTTTTTTGTACCCGATTGATTGCCAGAATATTTTTCCATAGTCAAAGGAAATATTAGGAATATTGGAAATATAAGAGAAAAAAAAGGGCATCAAAATATCTGAAGATCGAAGTCGCGGCAAAAAATTTGCTTTTGACGGACGCAGGGTCGACAAAAAGAGAGAGAAAAATTGTAGTATTTTCGGTAACATCAGACTAAGCTGCTCGAAAATCGCTGAAAAAGGGGGCGAAAATGGACGAAAACCAAATAAAGCTTGATATTTCAACTGTTTGCAGATGCAAGGGAATAAGGTACAAAACGATAAGGATGGCAATACAAAATGGCGCTGACAGTATTGAAAAAATAAGAAAATATACGAAAGCCAGCACAGGGTGCGGAGAGTCCTGCCTGGCTCAATTGACCGATATGCTGCAAAAATATAGTGTAAAAAAGTCTGGAAAATAAAACCGGGGCTTTCGCCGCCATGCTGAACGAAGTGAAGCATCTTTTGTGGTTATGTCAGATTATACGCTTTTGGCCCAAAATGACGATCCCTTTGCAGTCAAGGATTTTGTACAGACCGGGAACTCCTGGAAAATAAATCATTTTAAATTTATTTAAATTTGACTGCATTTTGAGAATTCAATAATTTTCCCTAAAAATTTAATAAAAATTTACCGGTAATCTTATTTCAATAATCCCACTGTTTAATTTCATTTAAGTTATAGACAAAACTTTGACAAAACTCTGACAGATAAATGGTTGTTTAACATTAATTTTAAGATAAACTTTGTCCTAAGTGATAATAACCATTTTTATATCGCATTTATGAAAATTGATTGCAGTTTGCAGGGAGCGCTGTATATGCAGGGTGTGTCCTTCAGTTTTCAGTTTCCTTTTATTATTGTTGCAGCAATGCTGTTTTTTGGCTGCGGTGAGATTGACACGGGGGGATTGCGTTCCTCAAATGGTTCCCAGGGAGGGATGGGTAACAACTATCCTATCGTTTTTGTTCATGGTTTTGTAGGATGGGGTGTAGGTGAGCTTGGAAATGTGCCCTATTTTGGCCTATTCAGTGGCGATATAGGCAAAGAGCTTGAAAGTCGCGGGCACAAGATCGTAATCGTGTCTTTGGGATCCGTTTCCAGCAATCACGATCAAGCATGCGAGTTCTTTGCCCAATTGAAAGGTACCAGAGTTGACTACGGAGCCTATCATTCAAAGAAATTCGGGCATGAGAGATATGGAAGGGACTATACGGGAAGAGGGTTTTATCCGGAGTGGGGTGAACTGGATGAGAATGGCAAAGTAAAAAAGATACATATCATAGGACACTCAAACGGAGGCCGTACTGCAAGGCAGGTCGTTGAATTTTTAGGCAATGGTTCGTTCGAGGAGGCCGAGAGCGGGTTAGAGGTCAGTTCTCCATTTTTGAATCCGGCGCGTCCCTCATACAGCGACTGGGTTTCGAGTGTAACCACTCTCGCCACGAGCCATAACGGAACGACATTCGTTGATTTTCTTAACACGTTGACAATTGGATATCTGGATCAGGTAGCCGCATTTTTTTCCGCGATGGTGGGCGGATTCAATATGATTTCATTTGATTTGAAGCTCGATCAATGGGGGCTCAAGCGAAAACCTTCGGAGTCGTGGATTAAGTATATATCGGGAGTTTTAAAGAGCAATGCCTGGCATACAGAAGACAGGTCCGACCATGACATGGCTGTGGATGGAAGCATAAGGTTTAATTCCAAGGTACATGCCAAGAAGGACGTATATTATTTCTCCTGGGGTGCAAAGGCAACGAGTGAAGTGAACTTTGGAAGGCATGTCCCTGTTATTGGACGGGATGGTGTGAATCCTCTTCTTTTGCTCTCCGCTGTCTATATGGGACAGCATATAAGCAGGAAACAGCGCGATTTGGGACTGGACGAAAAGTGGTACGCCAATGATGGCACGGTAAATGTCATATCCATGACTGGTCCCTTCATGGGCTCAAATGATGAAATAGTCGAGTATAGCGGTACACCTCAGATCGGGAAATGGAATTTCATGGGAATTTTGGAAAATGTCGATCATCTCACAATTGTCGGAGTCAATCCAAGGCATACGAGATTTGGAAACAGAAGTCTGGTAGATTGGTATGAAAAGCATGTGCAGATGTTGAAGACTCTTTAATAAGGACAGGCCTCAACACACATGTTAACTGCCGGCCCCCCTGGGGGTTGGCAGGTCATGCAGCGAGTTGGAAGATTGCAGTCGTTGTCGCTGTGGCAAAGAATTGCCTCGTCTTTTGTTCCGGCACAGGTATCTTCACACCTGGTTCCGGATCCGCCCCCCATTGAGAATTTTGCACAGCAGATTTTGTTCTCACCCCGGCAGTCTTCCGGACCGTCGCAGTAGACTGGAGCATTGAAGATTCCTCTGCATCCGTCAGGTGCGGTGCATTTTGCAGAGTTCAGTCCCTGACAGCAGATGGTTGTGTCAAGCCTGCAGATGACATCCTTTTTTTTCCCGCAGATGACAATCCCGGAATCATCATCGTTATTTCCCAGAACGATTGTCGGAACACCAAGGAGCAAAAATAAAATGGCGAAGATTGTTTTCATAGGGACCTCTTGCTTATGTTAGTATAAGTTTCTTTGTATAAGTATATTGACATGCATCGCCTCAGACAAGGCTGCTTTGCTTTATAAAACTTGAATGTTTAACAGGTGCCGCCTGCCGCTGTCATACTGAACGAAGTGAAGCATCTCTTGTGGTTATGCCGGATCTTTCCCTTTTGCTCAAGATGATGAACCCTTGACAGTCAGGACTTTTGTCTCAGAAAGGGAGTACCTGAATGTTTAACAGATGGTGTCACTATTATTTACAGTTTTTTGAAGGATGTTGTAATCTTCATACACCTATGCTTTGTCATGAATATGAACGTGATCCTAAGCACCTGCTTTGACGAAGTATACGCTGGAGATCAAGATCAGGATCACGTTCATGCATAAGCATAGGGACAACGATTAAGTCTATAGCTTTCCAGAAAAATAATTCGGGGTTAAAGGGGGTAAATAGAGATGAGAACAAGGCCCCGAGGAGAAAATAAACCGGAGTTTATTGGACATAAATGAGGATTTATTTTCGA
>JADFZC010000117.1 GCA_015232735.1 Oligoflexales bacterium
ATCAGTAAACTAGAAACAAAATTCAAATCCAGGGAACAGGCTCTCGAAAAAAAACTGGCAATTCTTGATAAAAAAGAGTCCGATCTTGAACGATTGACTGAACACCTTAGTCAGGAGGAAATCAAATACAAAAAGCTCATCTCAGAATGTGAAATAACTTTGAACGAAAGCCGCAGAACCCTAGAAAACATTGCTAATCTTTCCCAAGAAGAGGCAAAAAGAGAGTTAGTTAAATCACTTGAGTCTGAAGCAAGAAAATCTTCCCAGGAAACTATACGAAAAATTGAGGAGGAGGCCAGGCAGGAAGGAGAAAAACGAGCTCAATCAATGATAAGCCTTGCAGTTCAGAGAGTGTCCAGCGAGTATGTAAACGACTCCACTATTACGGTGGTTGGACTTCCATCTGATGACATGAAGGGAAGAATAATTGGGAGGGAAGGCAGAAACATAAGAGCCATTGAACAGTCCACTGGCGTCGATCTTATAATTGATGATACACCAGAAGCTGTGATTCTTTCTTGTTTCAACCCGATTAGAAGAGAAATTGCCAAGGTTTCTCTTGAGCGCCTGATTGCCGACGGCAGGATACATCCGGCAAGAATCGATGAAACAGTAAAAAAAGTTACCAGTGAATTTAATCAAATCATATCTGAAAATGGTGAACAGGCTGCTTTTGATTCTGGAATTACTGATCTTCATCCACAACTATTGTCTTATTTGGGAAAACTAAAGTATAGGACTTCAGGCCAACAGACTGTTTTAAGACATTCGGTGGAAGTGGCTTATATTTGTGGCATCATGGCCGGTGAAATGGGTATTGACGTTAAACAGGCAAAACGATGTGGTTTGCTGCATGATATAGGCAAAAGTGTAGACCAGGAGACTGAAGGCCATCACGCAGACATTGGTGCTGACTTATGTAAAAAATTTAACGAATCTCCCGAAATAATTGAGGCAATTCGCAACCATCATAACGAAAACCTAAGCCACGCACTTCCCTTAACAGTAGTTCTAAACGCTGCAAATATCTTATCAGGCAATCGTCCTGGAGCAAGAAGAGAAATACTTGAAACTTATATCAAACGGCTTAGTGAAATGGAGAATATGATAAACAGCTATGAAGATATCGATTCTTCTTTCGTTATACAATCGGGTCGTGAGATCAGGGCAATTATAAAACCTTCCGTAATGTCTGACACTAAAGTTACTGATATAGCCAATGATATTGCCTTCAAGCTCAGAAAAGAATTTACCTTCCCAGGCCAAATAAAAGTCTCCGTAATCCGTGAAAATACTTTTGTCGATTATGCTAAATAGGAACTTATAATGTCTATAAAGGTTTCAAATTTTTCCATTGCTTTTTTGTTTTTTCAGATACCTCTTTTCCTCTTTTCAAGCAAGGCTCATGGAATTTTCTTAGATGGAAAAGGTCATTATTCACTACTTGGCGAAACAATGACTCATCCCGGATTTGATCCAGAGGGTGGATACTTTCAGGCTATTATTCAGAATTTCCGACTGGAATCTGAGCTTAGAGCCAGTGACAAATCCAGTTTTTTTGTTGAGTTTAATCTTTTTGAAAATCCAAGGAAAGCATATCTTGGAGATACTCCTGAACCAAAAGACTGTTCCATTTATGTAAAACAAAGTGACGGTTCCGCTGGATATTCCAACCTAGGAAAATCATCGGACTGCAAAGGACGTCCTCAAAATACTATCAGTCCTGCTTACGAGAAATATGCCCCTCATATTTTGAAGGCATATGCGAAATATGCAACAGATTATTGCATAATAGATGGTGGACGGAGAGGTCGTGATTGGGGCATGGGGGCATATTTAAATTCAGGCAAAGGACTATTTGACACTGACCAGAGCGTTTTTGATGGTGTTACATGCAACGTCAACATTCAAAAAACTCAAACATTGGGTTTCTCTGTTGGTTATGATAAACTTCAGGAGACGGGTTCTTCTATTTGGGGAGACAATACAAAGAAATTTGGAGCCAAAAATCCAAGCGATGATATCGATCAATACTTTTTCACGATTGAATATGATGATAGAAAAGCAAAAGCTGGCGCAAGTTTTACTCAGCATATTGGTTTTTATTTCGCAAATATTCAAAGTGGTGAGTTGACAAAAACAGACATTAAGATTGCCGATCTTTATCTTGGATTTTTCCTTCCCAGCTTAATAGTTGAAAACGAGATGATCTTTCGACTTGGAAGATCTGCCGATCCATCCGTCTCTCGTTATGGCGGTACAACGAGTATCGATGATGATGTAGTGACAAATAATGTTCAGTCAATCGCATCCACAGGCTCTCTGGAATACATTATTACTCAATCTGGTTCTTCGACCGGTCCCAAGGAATATAATCAGGGAAATTTTAAAAGTCATTCCTTGTTTTTTGACTACGCCTTCGCGCCCGGTGATTCCAATGGATACCAACCAGAGTTTGATGGCAAAGGAAATAAAGTCGATAAACGACACAATGCTGCCGAAGCTATGGCTTTTCATAAGAACTATAGTCTTGCCTTGATGTTTTTTAACGACCGCGCTGATGATAATGATAGATACGTAGATGGCATCTTTGATCCCTCCAGAATTATGAATGCATCTCTTTTTGGATTTGGGTACCGCTATCAAAATCAAGATTCAGGCAACTTTGAAATTAAGCTGATAACAGGCAGATTAAACGAAAAAATGCCTGAAACTCTTAAAGAACTATACCAATCAACAGATATTAAGCCTTCTGGATACTATGGAAGGACCTTAGGGTATGAACTTGACATTAAATATGAAAAAGCTATCGCTAAAGAGTTTCGTTTCGGCTTTGCTGGTGGCATAGCACTTCCAGGAAAAGCATGGCGAGTTCATGAGGATCAAGGATCACCATCAACCTTTTTGATTCAAGGCTTTTCCTCTTTCCTTTTTTAACTTTTTATAGGGGGTGGTCAAAATGGGAAAAAGCGTCGTTATGGGCCAACTCAAAAACATCGACAGCCAGAAAAGCATGAGCTTTCTTATCTCGATTGCTTCTGCGCTTGTAGAATTTGGATTCTTGACACAAAAAGATGTTGATGATTTCAGAGCCTGCCTTAGAAATCTTCACTTATCTGATATTCAGGATGGTGAGACTGTCTTATTAAAGCTTTTCTATGAAAAAAATGATTTTTTGTCCATGTTGGCTTCCAGATTTGGATATTTGGGTCTTTGTGCCAATCTGTTTCGAATGACCTTCGGTTCTGAGCTTATTAGAACTAACGAAATTATGACAGACTTTGGCAAGAGTCTGATTGAAAAATCAAAATTGTTTTTTAACAGATCCTTTTACTCCTACTTGAGTGGTAGATGTGAAGATCGAAAGCTCTTTTCAAGTATCTTAGTTGATTTGGCGGATTCTATCGCCACGTTCGAAGAAACAATAGACGGAATTGCCAATGAACTTCAGTTTCTTTCGTCATGCAATCTTGCCTTAAAAAAACCGGATGATGATAAAATGGATGAGACAATAGCACTTCATCTGGGACTTAAAGGTTCTAAAAATGAGGTTACATTTTTCAAAATAGAAAATTGCGCATGCAAAAATTTGTCAAATGCAGTGTCGATTTTTCTCGACATAATAAATGATTTAATTGTCCAGTTTGGATACAATTTTAGTAGTCCGCACATACCTAAGATTTTATTCATTTGTGAGACACTTGCTTCTGACGCGACCAAGTTATCAATAGCAAAGTTCTCAATAAACGGAGAGCTCTCTTCCTGGGAACTTCGCAGGTTTAGTTTTGTTTCAACGTTAGTCTCAATTAATCAGAGTTTTATTAGTCTTTTTTCTTGCCTTTCAGATTTATTTGGCTCTTATAATAGCTCAAGGAAAGACGAAAAAATAATTCCTGATTCGATGAAACGACAGATAGCATTCGATCTTTTAAGCAAAGGCATTCCTGTTTTGGTTGCGCAGAAAACCTCTGAAAGTCTTTTTTCATACTGTAAAAACCAGAAAATTTCTCCGAAAGAAATCATTCCTACAGAACTCTCGAAAATCAGTCCGCATTTGTCACAAGAACTTCTTGAGTCACTTCAGATTTTTGAAATCGACAGTGCTTTCTCAAATAAGAGATCAGACGAAAAAGAAATCATCCTAAAAAGAAGCCATTCAATAAATCAGTTTTTTAACAGAAAATCTATAAGCATCGCAAATTTGCTTATTTTTATTCTTGCAGTACTCCAGTTTGGATGTGGCGTAAAAACACCTCCAAGATCTGAAGAAAAGGATTTCCGGCCGGAGATTCCGTTTCGTGACAGCTTCTATCCTGCAGATCCAGAAAAGGACGTTCTCCCTGTCACAAACAAAAGTGATAATCGGGCTTCTGGGAAGAAAAATAATCAAGCACCTGCTGATAGTCAAAAAAACTCGACTGAAATTAATAGGGAGGGAAAGTGACATCTAATTACGATATCAAAGGTGTTTACACTGCGATCGTCACTCCATTTAAGAATGATTCACAAATTGACTTCGAAAGATTTGAATTTCTTATCGATTTTCAGCTTAAAAATGGTGTTACTGGAGTTGTATTGGCGGGGAGTACTGGCGAAGGTGCTACTCTCAGCAATCAGGAGAAGATATCCCTAATACAGCATTCAAAGTCTGTTTCTGGAAATAGATTAAAAATAATGGTTGGCACTGGCGATAACAGCACTGAAAGAACCCTTGAATTGTCCCTTTCTGCAAAGGCAGCTGGAGCTGATAGTCTATTAATTGTTACACCACCATATAACAGGCCCAATTTTCAGGGGTTAAAAAAACACTACGAACTTATTTCAGAAAGGGTTGCCATACCGATCTGTCTTTACCATGTTCCAGGAAGAACAGCACTGATCCTAACACCAGAGCAAATCGCCGAGATCTGCAAAATCGAATATATAATTGCTGTTAAAGAAGCTACGGGTAGTATGGAATTTTTTTCCCATGCGAAGATTTTAACAAATGCTAATTTCCTTTCAGGTGACGATTCAACTTATCTGCCAAGTCTTGTTGTTGGAGGAAGCGGTGTTATTAGTGTAATATCAAATCTTTTTCCCAAAGCCGTGATGGATTTACATAATTCCTTTCAAAAAAGAGATTTCGACAGGGCTCTAAATGTTCATAATACACTTCTGCCTATGATTAAGGTTTTATTTTGCGAATCAAACCCATGTCCCCTTAAAGCGGCGATGTATTTAGAGGGTATGATTCAAAATGAATTGCGCCTGCCACTTTCCCCTGTTTCGGACGATTCTTTCAAAAAAATCGCATCTGTTTTAAATAATACTAAAGAATTGCTTGCAAAAATCGGGTGCGGCTATGAATAAAATCAAAGCATGGATCCATGGCTATAGTGGAAGAATGGGATACGAGCTCCTAGAAGCTTTCAAGTCGGAAACACAGTACTTTGATCTTTTAGGTGGTTCAGCAGAACACTTGATTGGATTTTATGAGTCCCAAGAAATCAGGGCAAAAATAAATTGTAATCTTTATGATATCCTTCCTAATGTTGATCTGATTATTGATTTTTCCTCCCCTGAAGGCAACGAATATCTGCAGGAGCAATTTTCTAAAATTACTGCAGAAAAAAGGATCGGAGTATTGATAGCCACTACAGGCCTTTTTGAATCAACAATTGAAAAATGGAAGAATCTTGCTCAACATAATAAATTATCCGTCCTTTTTGCGCCAAATACTAGTCTAGGCGTTCTCTTGACTTTAAAATCTGCATTGAATCTGAGCTCAATTTTGAAACCCAAAGGATTCGATATCGAAATTTTGGAGTCTCATCATAGAAATAAGGCCGATGCTCCAAGTGGCACAGCCAAGTTCATTGCCGAGACCATAGCAAAGCAACATGACCTTAATACGGTCTATTCCCGAACGTCAAAGAGAAAACACGAAGAACTGGGGGTTTCTTCCTTGAGGGGTGGTGCTGTTTTTGGTGAACATTCAATCCACTTCCTGGGAGATTTCGAGGAAATTGTTATAACACATAAAGCTATTTCCCGGCGTCTTTTTGCAAATGGTGCTCTAGTTCTCGGAAGGTGGCTAATCAATCAATCTGAGGGAGTTTTCAGCCTCCTAGATGTTGATCTGAATATAACCATGACCTCTGCTTAATCGTCAACTACCCGCCCCTAAAGGGGCAAGCTTGTTAGGAATGGTTCTAAACAAGTTTCATGTTGACCCGCCCGAGAGAAAAAAGGAGTAAATTCTTTTGATCTACGTTAGGAGAGAATGTATAGGTACCGCCGGATGCTTCACCAGTCCTGCGCTCTTCGATAAGTGGTTAAACAGATGTAAGGGGTTAAGTCAGTGCTGCTTACATGTAAACCTCTCCATAACATCGGCTAGGTGACCTTAACCTGGAGGGGCAACCTGACCAGAGAACGGTGTAGTAATACAAAAGTGCCTTTAACGAGGCTGACAGCCTGGAAAGACGGGCCCCTTTACGGGGATCTGCAGTTAATCCGCAGGGCGGCTTCCTACTCTCCCTAAAGGGAGAGGTTTCCGCCGCTTTGCTAACGCGAAAGATTATTAGGATGAAATGAACAATGTATACTGGAAAGCTAAGCTTGCTTAGGAGATCTGTTTGTAGTGTGCTGATATGTGCTGATATATTTCGTGACAGATCCTAAGCGAGCTTTAGCTCGCCAGGATACGTCCGTGGCGCTTTCGCGCCACGGACTAATTTGAAAAAACAATCTTGCTGCCAAGTGGAACAAATGAGGTGGTCCAATAGTCAACCCACATCGTTTTTACATCAAGCCAATTTTTCTCAGAATTTTCAACAATGATTGTATATATGTCCGGTTCAAGATTGAAGAACACTGCGTTTGTCACACGATTTCCCTGTACACCATAGTACCATCCCTCGAATACCTCTTCTTTCTTTGAATTCAAAACCTTAATATTTATGTCCCTGTTCTCTGCACCCCTCATATTGCCGTATCTAACAACCATCGTTCCCAGGGCTGGATCAAAGGCAATTGGAGTATTATTTGCGCCCATAGAGAGTTCCATATATATATCTTCAACAAAGCCTCTTCTTAAAAGTGAAATTACTCTATTTTCTTCCTTCTCATCAATTGAATACAATGTAGAGTCGTACTCTGCAGCCTGTGTTAAAACATAACCTCTGCCATTATAAAAAGATACCCCCGGGTCAATGCTTAATAAGCCGTTTTCCACAAATGTCATAGGCTCATCTCTTCCAATAACTAACATATTTACGAAATCTGTCTTGTTCAATTTATTAGCCTCCTGAGACTCCCCATATATTTGAATATTTGCAGGAGCTAATACAGCAAGTTTAGTTTCCACTCCTTTTTCAATTCTTATATCGATATCATCCTCCAAATGCCTCCCACTAAACAATGGCACCATGAACGAAGTTAAAAATCTTGAATCTTTGAATATTGAAACTTCAATCAGCCCAGGCTTTATGTTGAAAAAACAAAAACGCCCATC
>JADFZC010000118.1 GCA_015232735.1 Oligoflexales bacterium
GGATCGGGATCGACAATCGGGTATCGAAAAATCGGGGGTCCGGGGATCGGGTTACCGGATGTTATTGAGAACTTACCAGCTATCAATAAATGGCATCAATATTATCTTTTTATGAATGCCGCTAAGTCAAGGATTTCCGTCATGCTGAGCGAAGCATCTGAAATAATTGGACCAAAATCCTTCGGTAAATCTCAGGATGACGCCTTTCGGTCCTTAACCCAGTACCATTTATTTTTAAAAAAATTAATCGTTTTGCACAAAAGATTTTTTAAAAAATTCATACAAAGAAATATCCGATCGCCCTTGACAATCTGGCCGCACGTAAATAGGCTGCGGGAATCTTGTTAACTTTAGGAGAATTGTTACCATGTTAGATAAAGTGAAGGAAATCATTGAAAATGAAATCAACCCGCAGCTCGAATCCCATTCCGGAGGATGTGAGGTTGTGAGCGTTGAGGATGGGGTGGTTACGATTCGGTTACTCGGAGGCTGCGCCGGTTGTCCCGGAAGGAGAATGACCCTTTTAAATGGAATCGTGCCAATATTAAAAAAGCGAATCCCTGAAATAAAAGATGTTGTTTTGGGATAGGTTTGCACAAAAGGAATTGGGTGCCCGATTGAAACTGGATATTGAAAACATCAGAAATGAATTTCCACTCCTTGGAAGGAGCATCAGAGGAAAACAGCTGATATATTTCGATAATGCCGCAACAACTCCAAAACCTCGTCAGGTAATCAGCAAAATATGCAAATATTATACTGATGAAACGGCAAGTGTTCACAGAGGGATTCATTATCTAAGCCAAAAGGTTACCGATCAGTACGAAAGATCAAGAGAAAAAATTGCCAGGTTTATAAATGCGAAGTCCCCGAAGGAGATAATTTTCACCTCAGGCGCAACGCATGGAATCAACCTTGTCGCCAGAAGCTGGGGAGCAAAATTTCTCAAGGAAAAAGACGAAATTCTCGTCTCCCATCTGGACCATCACTCAAATATTGTACCCTGGCAGGTCCTTTGCAGGGAATTTGGATGCGCACTTAAGGTAATTCCTATGACTCCATCGGGAGAGCTGATACTCGATGATCTTGACAACTTTTTTAGGTGCGGAAAGATAAAACTGGTGGCTGTCAATAATGTATCCAACGCCCTTGGAACGATAAATCCGGTGAAAGAGATAATTGACAAGGCACACGAACATGGAGCCGTTGTTCTCGTGGATGGCGCTCAGTCACTCCCGCACATTTCTGTTGATGTCAGTGAGCTGGGATGCGATTTTTTCATATTTTCCGGACATAAGGTATTTGGCGGTACCGGAGTCGGTGCAATTTACGGAAAAAAAGAGGTACTGGAGGCAATGCCGCCTTTCTTCACAGGCGGATCCATGGTTTCATCAGTTAAATTTTCCGAAACAGAGTATGCCTCACTTCCTTCTAAGTTTGAGGCAGGTACTCCCAACATCGCAGGCGTTCTTGGTCTGGGTGCCGCTATTGACTTTGTCGAATCTGTCGGATACGCGGCAATCCAGAGTCATGAAAAGAGGCTAACGGAATACATATTGGAGAGGCTGTCAGAAATTAAAGGTCTTACGCTTGTCGGTACTGCCAAAAACAGGGTTCCAATTTTCTCTTTCACGCTTGAGGGCGTTCATCCCCACGACATCGGAACAATCCTCGACCAGGATGGAATAGCTATCAGGGTGGGACATCACTGCTGCCAGCCTATCATGGAGTTTTTCGGAATAGCCGCGACCGCAAGGATTTCACTTTCCCTTTACAATACGGTTGAGGAGATCGATCAATTCTGTATTTCACTTGAAAAGGTCCGGGATGTCTTTCCTTAGGGTCTGTCCAAAAATAACTTGAGCATCTGAAGGTCATCTTCCAGTCATCTGTGACCGATTTTTTCTTCGGAAAATCCTCATTTATGCCCATAAACTCCGGTTTTCCTCAAAAAAAGATCGGCCAAATCTGACCGAAATCTAACCTTCAGATGCTCAAGTTATTTTTGGACAGACCCTTACTGAAAATGATCAAAAAGTGTTTTAAACCCTAGGAAAATAAGAACAATTCCTGCAACAACCTCGCATTTTCTCCCTATCCATTTGTCGACCAGCCGGGCCATCAGCATCCCCAGAGTGGGGACGATCCATGATATTACTCCTATGAGCGATACGGAAATGATAATGGGAGCGTTTGAAACCGCTAGTCCGACTCCTGCGGCAAGCGCATCCAGGCTGACCGCAAATGAAAGTCCAATCAGTATCCATCCTTTGGTCAGATCTTTGGGATCAGATTCATCGAACCTTTTTTCACCGAACGACTCATAAATCATTTTCAACCCGATTAGCAAAAGAAGCCCCCAGACGAGCCAATGATCCCATCTTGCGATATAATCCATTATCAATTGCCCTGCAACGGCACCCGCTCCTGACATAAGAGCCTGAAAAAGTCCAAAATGAAAAGGCATCCTCAGCACCTGGATAAAAGACCTGTGTGTCAGGCCAACAGCAGCTGCGACACTGAACGCATCGATGGACAGTGCAAACGCCAAAAGAAAAATTTCCATCAGATTCATAAATACCTCGATACTGATCGATCTCTTTTACCAAGTGTCAGTGGTTTTCGGTGCTTCTTATACCAGAAACCATCATCTGTAACAAGCGGTGATACGTTGGCAATCAGCATAGTGACTTAATTCTCTTGACTCCTAATTCTGTTCAAACAGCGGGCTTCTGGATATTTTAACCTTTGCTCCAACCGGCAGATACTGGATAGGTATTGTTATTGTCCTTTCAACTCTTGTAAAGGTTGTAATTTCTCTGTCATCTACATAAACTTTCCATTCAAAGCCTTCGCGGTAAACGCCTTGAAAGGTGAATACGTTGGTGTAATTATCGCAATAGGAATATTTCAGCACAACCGTAGTAAAGTGATTGTTGAGGCATGAGAAAGTTATCTCACCGCGAGCAACCTCCATATTTCCCGAGCATAATGTCGGATCGTCATCTGCCATTATGGAAATGCTGTTTTCCAGTGGGTCCGCGACTAATGGAACTGAGAAATCAAGATCCTTTTGTTCTGGAAGAAGCGTATATTTTCCTATTATAATCCTGCCATCATAGACATCCCCGTGTTTGAAAACAACACTGTCTTCATTTATCTCTCCCTGAATCGCCGCTGAGGTTTTCTCGTCCACGAAGGAGTACAATTCAATTTGAGATGGAACAGTCCCCTCGATTTTATACCGGATCGTCTTGTCCTCGGGAACCGAATAGAATACTTGTATTTCATCAAGATCCTTGGGTGAATCAACAAGTGTGACTCTGTTTTGCACCTGATCGTATTCGAGCAGACCTGCCTGTTTTCCGTTGACCTTGACTTCAACGCTTTCCGGGATGACCCCACGGCCGCTTAAGTTATAGGTTTTCGGCAGTTCCTGTTTTTCCCTGTATTCAACAAGGATTTTTGTGAGATCGGCCGGCGTGCTGAAAAAATGGATCGTATATGTTTGGCTGTCATACGTATATTCGGCGGCATTGACAGGTGTTTCATTAATCTTGATGGATAATGTTTCAGGATCGATATTTCTGGGCAAAGCAAATGAGGAAGTTTTCTCTACGGCGTCATGGTGATATGAAATTTCCAGCGTTTCCGCAGCGACCGGAAGTTTATCAGTTATTGTAAGCAGATTTCCTGAAATCTTATAGCCGGAATTTAGCTCGTTGCCATCCAATACAAGCCTTACTTTTCCATTTTGAGGAACATGGTTCAGTTCAAAGCTATAGGTGTAATTGTTGCTGATGCTTTCAGACACTTTGCTCAGGGTCTCTGTATAGTCTGTCTGACAAATCTCACCGAAAACTCCCCCTGTTGATTCAACAAGCTTGACATATTCTTTGGGATATTGTTTTTCAGGCTGTCCAGGATAATACTGACCTGAATTGGGACACAACTCGGGGTTGTCCTTCAAAAGGAAAAGTCCATATACCTTGGTGCTGGCCGGTGCTCTGCTGATAACATATTCAGATTTGGCCCACTCTGCGCCCCCACATGATTCATCACCCTCGCTTCCGCAATTCTTTTCGTCAGACATAATAAAAATTGCCGTATTTGCCCCGACCCTCTTCCAGTCCTTTTTGGGGTCTCCGCAATCTCCGACAATTGCATTACCGGCAGCTTGAATACCCTCTTCATCGGTACTTCCGGTAGTTCCTGCATTGACAAGTGTGGAAAAATTGGCTCTCGTTGCTGCCTGATCCGTGTCAAAATCTTTTTTTGTAAGAAATTTTATGCCTCCACCCTTTCCATTATTTGTATCTCTTAAGCAGAATTTTTTTCCATCGCTCGCCCTGGGAGTCGGATCCATCGTAACAACGGCAATCTGCCAGTCAGTGTTTGAAATGTACTGAAGAATAGGATTCAAGCTGGCAGCCAGCTTGTTTTGGAAAGACGACATTGAGTTTGAACTGTCAATTACAAACAGAAGGTCAAGCTTGGCCTGAGATTGAATCTTAAATTCCTGTGTTTCAAGATATCCATCAAAACCCTGCGTAAACTGAAGGGATTTAATCGGACGTCCAATCTGTTTGAAAGATTCAAACGATTTCTCCCTCTGCCTAAGCTGAATCTTCTGTTCGACCAGATTAATTTTCGGTGTTTTTGATATTTCACTTGTTTTAATGTCGCCGGCGGTAAAGGACTGCACTACTGTCCTCTGAAGACTGGCTGCTTCTTCAGGTGTCAGAGTTTGAGTCTGCTGAGCGCTTTGAAATGTCGGCGCCTGCTGTCCGCAACCGATCAGAAACAGCAGAAATTGTAAAAAAGATACGGTGAAATAAATGGCCTTGAACTTATTTGTTTTAATATTCATATGTTCCTTCCCTCTAATCATCTGTAGAGATACCGCAAAGGATATCTGCTCGTCCCTGAGGAGGAATCGGAAACTTAAAACCGTAAATTTATTTCCATGATAAAAAAATGAGCAGTCAATATTATGTCATTATTTTCAGATAGATACGCCAAAGAAACAACCGTTGTGCCTGAGTATTTTTTTATGCCATTTTAAATGAGATTTGGACAAAGTCTGATTTTGCTGCCGTCGGCAGGTGAATTTCACATTCAAATTCGGCAGGTTGCTGGTGCTTTCTCGCCATCGACTATTTATTGTTTAAAGGTTTACGGTCTGGGCACGGGAAAGTGGATAAATATCCCCATAGTCACCTTACATTTATCTGATATTGTATCGCCGAAATAATTCCTTTTCTAATGCGGTTCCAGAACTGTTGACCTTTATGTGGATCGGAATTTTCAAGTTCCAGGGTGTAGGTAGGAATCCCCCTCTCCTTTGCCGCATAATTACCTAGTGATCCGGGATAGACATGAAATTTCATTAATCTGAAATTGTTGCTGTTCTTACTCATAACAAGCGCCACATCGTGAGCTTTTTTTACAAATTCGGCAAACTCGTACCCATCAGATTCATCCCCTGATATTGTCCTGGTCCTTGTCGGTGAATCCACATCCAGAAATCCGAGTGGTGAATGAATAGATACGATCTTATCCGGCTTGAACTTCTCAATCAGCATCATCTGAAATTTTGTTTCTATCTCACTGCCGCCTTCAGTACCAGGATATTTCCTTTTATCCGACTTGTATTTTCCCTTCCACTCCTTGATCGCCTCTTCATTGAAATCCTTTGTGGGAAAATTTCTGTTCAGATCGACCCCTTTTGCATTTGGCCTTGTGGGAGTGCCTGCAAGAAATCCATCCGGGTTTACAAGCGGCGCTACAACCACAAGCGACTCATTGAATGCTGACGGATTGTCAAAAATAATTTCTCTTACCAAATGTATGCACTGATAAATACTTGGATGCTCGTCACCATGGACTCCACAAAAAACAATTGTCCTGGTTTTTGGGTTTTCACCCTTAAAGGTTTGAAATATCAAAGGATTTCCCTTGGGGGTGACATAATTCTCATCCATGGTCCAGGTTTTTGGGTTACAGACAATCCTGCTCCAGCCGAAGCTCTTGAACCTTGAATTCAGGGTATCGCAATATCTTCCAAGCTTCTGGGCATTTTCCTTTGAAAGATCATTGTTTTCGGAAACAATGGCCGCCTGAACGGACGAGGAGGGCAGGATGGACAGCTGGAAAAACCAGACAATAAAAATCCCCAAGACAAGGAAACTTTTTTTTATTAGTCGCTGGCGCGAAAGCGCCAGCGACGTATCCTGGCAAGCGAAGCTTGCATAGGATCTGTCACGAAATATCAGCATGTTACAACAGATCCTATGCGAGCTGACGCTCGCCAGGATACGTCCCTGGCGCTATCAGCGCCAGGGACTAATTAATGAAGGCTGCAGATATGGAACTGTCTGTCACGGAATCCATGAATCTGGGTTTTAATTTGGCCGGCTGACCAACTTTTGAAAACAGGTGTAAAAAAATCAGTCAGTCACGAAAAAACGCCGCAGATTCCTTCAGTTCCCAGTCCCGTCGATATCCTTCAATGATTACAACCATCTTCGGACCTTAAGTCGACGATTCAGCAAAACTCAGCAAAAACAAATCAGGTAAAACAACATCGCCAATCGTTTTTATTCAATTTTCGTTCCAATTTTTAAAGTCAAAAAATGGTTTGATCAAGGAATTGTTTTTTTTTGAAAAATGTCGAAAGCTCTGCGATCATGCTATAACGTCGACCGAAAGAATGTTGCCATTTAAAACAAATCAATGACCGCTATAAGAACAATACTGATCAGAAGCCGATCGTATAGGTGACGTTTATCGGTGCTGGTGTATGGATAGATGGGCTGTGACCACCGACGTCGTCATATGCGAATCCGTAGGCGAGAGCTCCAATGGAATGATCGTGCCAAAATTTTGCGTAACTGTTTGCAATATGATTTTCAGGGTAGTGGTAATTTGCATCCCACCATCTGTCAAAAGAATTTTCAGCAACGTGGCGATTGAGCGCTGCACAGACCTGAGCCTGAATTTGAAGCTGCCTTGCAATGTCCGATGCGCCTGTCCGGTCATCCAGAAGTCCAGAACCCAATAATACCATGGCAGTTGTCGGCTTGCCGTTGATGTAGTAATTTCCTCCGTTGTCATCCCGAAAGCGGAAGGTATCACCGGAAACACGGCCTGTGAAAGCGGGCCAGCCGCCAATATTTATGACAAGATCCTCACTGCGATATTTTTCCCAAACTTCGGATATATAGGGATCAAGATAATTCACGCTTTCACCACCCTTTTGGAATGATGCGTGGGCCGGCGCAATGATTCGATACGGTGCGTACGGTGCCTTTGCAAGAACCTGGAAGGATTCGGGGGTATCAACGATAAACTGCGCAAAGAGTTCGTCGCGGCTTTCGCTCAAGGTTTCACCCACGCTTTGATGAAAGCCATCCAGTCCTGTAACGTCGAGGCGCAGTGGGAAACCAAACTGGTCGACCCGTGAGGTATTGATAAATATTCCCGATGTGTAGT
>JADFZC010000119.1 GCA_015232735.1 Oligoflexales bacterium
TATACTCGCTGCGCTCGTCAGGATACGTCTGCTGGCGCTTTCGCGCCAGCGACTAGTTATTCATAAACCGCAAATCCGGAGCTTTTTAAAAAAGACTTCACATTTTCGACGATAGTCCCAAACATCGATGCATTTTCTGCTATGACGGCAAAATAGAAACGGCTTTTTTTCAAGGCAGGGTTATGGGAAAGGCACAGTTTCAGGGTATTGGCCGAAAGGGGAATGATCCCGCCCTCTTTTTTTCGAGCTGAAAAGAGAAGCCCCGCCCCTTCAAGATTTGTGAAAAAATCGGAAAACGTGATCTCGCCGGTGAAACCCAAAGGAAGAAATGTAAAGTATGAGGTCATGTTGAAATTTGAAACATGTTCACTGATTTTTGAATTGATTATTCCCATGGACTGCCTGGCATTTATTTCAACTACAGGCATAAACCTTCCGTTTTTGAGTTTCATCGAATCTATGCAAACATAACCGTGGTATCCGTCTTTGTGGATTCTCCTGCCAAGGGATTCCATTATTTCGAAATAACCTGATCCTGTAAGTTCATCTTCATGGGACTTTTCAAGCGCATGAATTCCCCTAAAAGCAAAACCCTGGTTGAGCATTCTCTGAAGTGTAACAATTTTGATTTCACCCTCTCTGGATATCTGAAGGCCGCATGAAAAATCAAAATCCTTTTCAAGGTAAGGTTCGAGAAGAAATCCCACGGTCTTACCGGCCTGCTCCTGTTTTTTCAAATGGCCTGCGATGGATTTCAAAATCCTGTCGGATTGGATCAGGATGCTGCCCTTTCCCGAGACTCCGAAGTAGTCCTTTATAAGAAAAGGACCATTTTTTAATAAATCCAGCCCAATTTTTTCAAGATCCGATACGGACCCTGCAATAAAGCCAAACTGCCCGTCCATCAGTTCGTTTCTCAGATTGAAAGAGTACTCCTTTGAATTCACCAGTCTTACTGACTCATAACATGGAGGGCTTTGGGCCAGTCCCAGATTTAATGCCAGTTTGTCGGCATCAGGAAGAACGGCATATGGCAGAAGACAACTGTATTTTTCTCCCACCTTTAAAAGTTCTTCCAGATTTTCCTTATAATTAAGTACTGTAAAAATGGAATGCGGTTTCGTGCTGCCTGACTGGCAATATTCCGGACGGACTATCTTCCCGCCGTAGGCATTCACCGTAAATCCCACCGATTCCAGATACTGACGCAACACCTCGTCGAACGGTTCCAGCGTCACCAGCAAATCTCCGCTTCCGCAAAATGGAAACAGCAGATCATCCATTGATGATACGATTTTGTCCACATTGATGTCCGGAATGAAGGGTAGCCCCGCAAGCGACTCGTCCCTCCAGTATTTTTCGGCATCGAAACTGCCCAGAATAATACTTCCCATTCGTTATATTCCCTGACTTTTCTTTAAAAAATAGCAAAAGCTTGAAAATGACTTTAAATGCGAATAATCAAATTCATCGAAATCAAAATTTATACCCAATTCGTCTTCCAGCGCCAGGATTAAATTTATCATTTGCAGGGAATCGAGTCCAAGGTCGTTTATCAGATCGGTTTCCGCATTGACCAGTTTTTCCAAATTTTCGTTTCCTGTTACGTGGGTTAGAACTTTTCTTACGGTGGCTTCCATTTTTTTTCCCCTTTTATTTCTCTACAGTTTTTTAAGTGTAAACTTAGAATGTCTGTAAAATTGATTTACAGTGCGAATTTCGATTTCAGCTGTTCTGATGCAATTATCCGGCCATCCAACCATTCCAAAAACCGCAGCAAATTCAGAAAAATATGGACATATCAAAAAAAACGGCATGGAAAAAATATTTACATCAGCCAGATCCTGTGCAAGCCTTCGCCCGCCGGGGACTTTTTTGTACGAAAACAAACCGGAAATACGAAAAATCTGATCTGATATCCGCAATCTGTGATCAGGCAGGATTCAGGCATTCGGGGATCTGCGGCTTTCCGGATCCTTGAAACCTTCCTGCTCACTGATTTCTGATCTCAGATCCATCTTTTTTAACAAACTGGATTTGATTGGGTATATAATGTAAAATAACACACAAAAATCGCCATTTTTCAGGAACGGAGGGGGAAATGAAAAAATCCCTTAAAATTGCACTGCAAAGGGAAATCAATATTTATGTTCACAATTCACTGCCTCTGTGCATAATCCTTGCGGACAGGAAAAAATATGAGTGGTTCATGGAAAATTTTGTCAATATCACCCAATATGAAATGAATCCTGAGATGCTCGATTTTGCGGAGGAAAGCGATTTTTGGAGTGATGTCCTTGACGTTGAGGCAAAAAGGGTTTCAGAAACCGAGGACGAAAATATCATCGATTTGATTGTTGAAGCGGTCAATCGCGATTCATACCTTGGCATATATGTCGATGAGTATTTCCTCAGGAATAAGAATTCATACAACATCCTGCACTATGTCAGAATGCTGATTGCTTATGGCTATGATCTTGAGAAAAATCAGATTCTATGTGTAGGATATGCAAGTGCATCAAATATACCTGGACAAAACCATGAATTTGACAGGGTCTCATTCGAAAACTATGATTTCGCCTCATTCAGGGAAGCCTGCAGGATGGCGAGAGCCCATTACAGGGAGACGGCACCCTGGGCCGAGAATGGGTATAGATTCACGTTTTCCGAAAAACCGGGTTTTAAGCATGAATTTGATATTGTCAGGTTTTTGGAAAATCTGGAGGACTATCTGTTTTCCAGGGCCCCCAGTTCAAAGGATCCTGAAAAGACAAATTATGGCATTAATGTTTATGATGGTCTTTTGGAATATATTGACAGCAAATGGACAAAAGATGTGCCAAAGCTTGATTTCCGATGTTTCTACTTTCTTCTGGAACATAAAAAAAATCTTCATAAAAGGTTGTGTTTTGTCGCAGACAAATATCAAATTGGCGGTGTAATTAGGGATTACATAAAACAGTATGAAAACGACGTTCTAAAAAAATGTAATTCAATTCATTTGAATTTCATAAAAAGCCTGATAAGAAACGAGGCGATGCAATTTCTGGACAGACTCAAAAAAAATTTGGACAAAGTTGAAAAGGCGGAGGTATATATTCTCGTCAAAATATACAGTTTGTTGAAAAGGCGCTTCAGAGATGGAGTACTTCTTCATCCCCCTGCGCTTGAGTAATGCTTTATGGACTTCCGCCAGAAAAATATGGTTATCGCCAAAAGGAGAAATGGCGCACAAAAGCCCCAGATCTGCTCAATCGGACTTAATTTCCCCATGACAAGAAGCGGTGAGAAGTTTGAGATGAGGAATATGGGGATGACCAGAGTACCCGCTCTCTGTATCTTTTCCGGGTAAATTCCCATCGGCATGTTGTTCAAGTCCCACAAGGCGTTGGAAAGTTCATTGATCCCGCGCATTTTGATCGCCATAAAGCACAAAAGCTGGGGAAGAAGAAAGAGCGCATAAATCATGACTATGCCTGAAACGGATGCGAGTGCAAAACCCGCGACATGGGCCGGGTCGCAGGAGACACCAAGGCGCTTCCATCCAATGCAGATCATGGCGATTCCGCCTATGAGATTTGGTATGGGAAGCCCGAAATTAAAGTATCTTAGCGTGGCCATAAACAGCGTCGATACCGGCCTTGGTATCAATAGGTCCAGGTCGCCGTTTCCCACCATCTCGGAAAAATGTATGAAATTGATAAAAAACAGCCCCATGTAGAGTCCGGTCATGAGCGTGTAGGTGCCGATAAATATGAGGACTGCATCGGCACTCATTCCGTTGATTTGAACACCGGTCCTGTAGATGACGATTACATAGAGCGCCTTGGCCAGAAGATACCCCATCTCGACAAGGATGTTTGTGATGAAATTGATTCTGAATTCCATCTGGGCGACAAGGTTCATTTTTAAAAAAATCAGATAGATTTTCAGATGTTTTTTCAAGGATCTAAGCCATGCCTTCATCGTTCAGCCCCCGAAACCGGTATAGTGTTTCATTCCTTTCCTCCAGACAAAATGTGCGAGTATGGCAAGCACAAGCGACCAGAGGATTTGCATTGATATGCCTTCCGGAATCTGGGCGTGAGGCACGGTGCCGGCAAGAAGTTTTGTGGGAAAATAGATGATATATTGAAAGGGCAGGAATTTCAAAATACGAAGAGCCTGTTCCCCGAAAATATCGAGGGGAAAGACGCCTCCGCTTACGACGAGGAGAAGGATCCTGACGACCTCGAAAAAAGCGCTTATTTCCAGCAGTATAAAAGCGGCGGCACTTATGCAGAAGAATATCATGAAATGTATCAGAAGGGCCAGAAGCAGTGAGAGCGGGAAAAGCTGAATGTTGCTGATATCCAGCGTATAGATGCCCTGCCAGGATGCAATTGCAAGGATCAAAACGGCAACGAGAATGGCAAGCAGGGTCGGCATCGCCTTTTCACCGAGGAAAAAAAGAAGCTTGTGCGGGCCGTAGAAAATGGGACGCGTGATAAACCGGCTGAGTCCCCCTTCCTTGATTTCCCGTGCGATTTCGTACTCAAATCCGGTGGCTACAATCTTGGAGACAACTCCCGACATGACGACATAGATCATCATTTGAGTGAAATCATAACCGTAAACCTTCGCTGATCCTGCGCTGTGGTAGATAGCCTTCCACATGAAATACTGGATGAATATGGGGAAAAGGGCGCTTGCCAGGGAGAGAAAGAAATTGAGCCGGTATTCAAAGGCGGATTTCATCCCGAGATCAAAGGATTTAAAATATTTGCAGGCCCGTCTCATTTGTTTTCCAGATGATTTTGATAGATCAAACCTATTCCCTTTTCAATGGGAATGTCCTCGATGTTGAAATCCTCTATTTCATGGCTGGCCAGAATCTGCCGTGAGATGTCGCTCAGGTTTTTTTTGGGAACTTCAAGAGTCACGATATTGCCATCCTGAGTGAAACATTCGCCGTACGTTCTCACAAGACCCGGATCGAAATCGCCGGCAAATGTGATCCTTACAACCTTCTTCTCATGAAAAAGGCTATTGATCCTCGAAAGCTCGTTGTCGAAAATGATTTTGCCGCCGTTGATGATTATCAGCCTTTTGCAAAGGTCGCAGATATCCTTCATATAGTGGCTGGTCAGCAGTACTGTCGTACGGCTTTCCCGGCAGTGCCTTTTAAGGAAATCGCGAATTTTTTGTGCTGAAAGGATATCGAGTCCGATGGTCGGTTCATCGAGAAACAAAATCCGGGGCCTGTGGATCAGGGAAGCGATAAGTTCAAATTTCATACGTTCCCCAAGAGAAAGTCGCCTGACCGGGATATTGAGAAGGTCAGTGACTTCAAGAAGACCACAGAGCTCCTCCATTGACGCTTTGAAACTTCCCTGATCAATTTCGTAAATATGTTTTAAAAGATTAAGCGATTCATTCGCCGGCAGGTCCCACCACAGCTGGTTTTTCTGCCCCATGACGATTGCAAATCGTTTTTTGTATTCATCCTGTCGCAGCCAGGGAACATATCCATCGACCAGAGCATCCCCTGAGGTCGGATGCAAAATGCCGGACAGCATTTTCAGGGTCGTGGTTTTCCCTGCACCGTTCGGGCCAAGGAATCCCACAATCTCTCCCTCTTCAATGGAAAAACTGATTTTTGACACAGCATCCTTGTAACATTTTTCACGGGCAAAGAGGTTTTTCAGGGAGGATTTGAAACCCACTTCCTTCCTATGAAAGACAAATGTCTTGCTCAAGGATTTTACCTGAATGATTGGCAACGACCTATCTCCTTGATTCTAATTGGCTGCTTGATTCACGGGGACACTGTGCAAAAAGCGCTGAATCAGGCGGCGAGGTGACTGAGAATCCGGTTTCAGAGGATAAAAGCATCATCTAAGGCGAATCGACCACCAGGATGTATTCGACACCGGAGGTGCGTCCCTTGCATTTTGGGGTAAGCGCATTAAACACCCCGTTTTTCCAATATCCCGGCACCCACGACGCTGCTGACATCTTGCTTCCAACGGTGTTTTCATACCTGGTTGTGCCGCCGCTGCCGCCAGCCGCATAGACATCCGGTCCGCTTGCGGTCATGGCCAGGAGAATTGAGCTTCCCTGGTCGAGCGACGGCAGTTGGGTCCAGACTTCATTTTTCCAATAGCCTGCGGTGGTGGCACCGGAACTATTATCGATATAACCTCCAACATAAACATCGCTGCCGCTTACCGCAATCGATGTCACTTCCATATCGCTTTTTGCCGAATCCCCCACAGCCGCCAGGGCTTTCACAGCGCCATTGATCCAATAGACAGGCAGCTCCACACCCGAATCGTTTTTTGTGTAACCTGCAGCATAAACATTCGTTCCAATTACCGTGATCGCCTTAGCCTCGGAGCTTTTGGCGGGATCAGCCGGCGTCAATTTGACAAATTCCCAATTTTTCCAGTATCCCGGGACCATGATTTTCTGTTCATTTTGAACCCCTCCGGCTGCATATATGTCGTTGCCGCTGATAGTCATGTCATTGATCCTGGAGTTGATCTTCTCCGATGTCAGGGCCGTGACAGTATCGTTTTTCCAGTACATGGCGACACTCATTGTCGATTTCTCTGATGAAAAATAGGATGAATAACCTCCTATGTAAATATCCTCTCCTTTTATGACAATCCTGGCGCCAATAAAATTGGAGAAACCTGCACTGGGAGTCTTCAGATCCGATAAGACCCCATTTTTCCAGTACACTCCCTTAACGCCGGAAATCACCGAGGGATAGGTGTATCCGGATGCGTAAATCTCAACACCCTTCAATGCCAGTCCCGTAACGCTTTTTCTCGTTCCGGACGACGGTGCGGGAAGTTCAATCCATTCCCCATTTCTCCAGTACCCTGGAATCTGGACATTGTCGCAGTTTTCCGAATGACCTCCCGCATAGATGGTTCTGGTTGCCTTTTCCATAGTGGTGGAGAGCTGGCTTTTCAATTTTTCCTCTCCATCCCGGCAGGACGCAGGACAAAGGATCACAATGGGAATGAGTGCATGCAAAAACATCTTCATTTATTGATCTCCGCGCTTAAAATTGTACACCGAAAACAAACTTCATGCTGACGGTCTCCATTCGATTTAGCTGTCTGGCCTCGTCCGCACCCATTTCCATTATTTTCTTATAGGTTGGCGTTTGCACATTGTCGGCGCTGTCCACGGTAAGCTTTGGCGTCCCTCCAAAATTTTTCTCGTACGAAATCCATTCGCCGCCCATATACATATTTTTGTCAAGCATCCAGATATTGCCGACGGCAAGTTCAGCGACAGGTGATGTGGAGCTCATGACTGCCCTGATTTCATACCTGTTGTCTGTCAGAAGCTCATCGTCGAATCTCAAATCAGACTGAATCCTTCTCATTCCAAGACCAGCTGCACCATAACAGCTCTTCGTGAAAAACCATCTCGTCTTGACAAGAGCCATCACCCCGGTTGTGGTCTGTTTTTTTACCTTGACC
>JADFZC010000120.1 GCA_015232735.1 Oligoflexales bacterium
AAGGATCCGCTAAAGTTGCCATTCTAGCGATCGAGAGATCGATGGATGTATGGCAAAAAATGTCAGGGAAGATCCCTAAGGTTTCAGTGATTATTAAATGTTTACAGGATTTGCTTAGACTCATTGAGCAGAGATTTCCGTTTACAAGGGAATTTTCACGGCCTGGATTTGATGCTGTTAAGCAATAAAGATAGAGATGTTTTCGAGGTGTAAGCTGAACCAATTCGAAGTATCCAATTACCCTATTTTTACAATAGGTTGAAATTAAAGTATAAATTTTAAAGAATCGGGGCGACTAGATTCGAACTAGCGACCTCATGCTCCCAAAGCACGCGCGCTACCAACTGCGCTACGCCCCGACAAGGATTTGCGAGGCTTTTTTGTACCAGATAAATATCTGGAAAGTCAACCAATAATCTATAACATCCCTTTTGAAATTTGTCATTTATTTAGGCCACAATCTGTGAAAAGCTATAATCCCATTTAATTGAATAAACCAAATGACAAGCGAGATCCTGATGAATGAATAACAACTCACATACAAACCTGGGAGAAATAGTCAGAACGGATGATGAAAGCCTTACCCTGAAACACCCTCTTCACGGCGAGGAGTATCATTCAAGATCCGGCGCTTTTTTGGAATCCGTTGAACTTTACGTGAGATCCAGCGGATTTGAAGAAAAAACCGCTGGGGATGACAAAAGGGAAATTTCCGTACTCGATGTGGGACTCGGTCTTGGATATAACGCACTTCAAACCGTGAGGACCTGGTTCCTTTCACCCTCCCCGCCTCCCCTTAAATTAGTAAGCGTCGAGATAAACCGCGAACTTCCTGACGCCCTTTCCAGGGGGAACGCCCCTTGGATAGATGCCCGCTTTGAAAAAAATTTTATCAGTTTTTGCAAAGCACTGAACAAAAAAGGAAACGATTTTAAAGCCGTTATAACCCATCCAGACAACAAGGCCGTGTGCCACTGGCTGGTCAGGACAGGCGACGCCACTGCCCTGGACCTGTCAAACGAAAGAGGGGATGGCTTTCACTTTATATGGCAGGATGCCTTTTCGCCAAAGGTCAATCCGGAACTTTGGACCCTCTCATGGTTTAAAAAACTGGCCTTGCTTTGTTCACGGGGCTGCATCTTGATGACCTACAGCGTAGCAAGAGAAGTCAAGGATAATCTTAAGGAAGCCGGCTTCACCATAAAAAAAATCCCGGCACTGGGCAGCAAGCGTCACTGGCTCAAGGCCACTTATTTGCTTTGACGTAACCTCGCCTCTTCCATAATATAAAAAAACAGGAGAGGATAAATCATGGGCGATAATTATGACATCATCATAGTAGGTGCAGGACTGGCCGGGGTTTTGACCGCCGTACGCATATGCGATGCAGACAGAGCACTCAAAATATTGCTGGTTGAAAAGGATGAAACCATAGGCGGTCGGCTAAGATCCTCGAGCAAGGAAAATAACAGCTGGAACTATGGCCTTGGCCAGCTATCTTGCCATCTTTACGAATTTCTGGACCAGACGCTGAGAACAGATCCGGAATCAAAGGATCTGCCGTTCTTCACAAAAGGTGAAATAAAGACCTTTGGCCTTCTAAGCGCCGGTAAAATCTCCTCAATAGAAGCAAAGGATCTTTTTGGCAGAGAAGGAGCCTATCTGATTGCCGGAAGCCCGGCGGTAAGGGATTGGGACAACGTGGATATCCTGTTTCAGGCGGATGAAGGCAATAAAAAACTTGATCAGACCTTTATAAATTCCTGGCCCGGAAACAAAAAAAGCCCGGCGGCGCTTGTACTCGACCATATTTACAGAATCTGGGGAGTTCCGGAAATCTGGAAGGCAAATACAAGAAATATGATCGAGTTGGCGCGATTAAGCAAAAACCCCGTCTACCGGGGGCTATGGCAAAATGCCCTGCTTGAAGCCCTTGGCAGAGAATCTATAAAGGATCGTCTCACCATCAAGACAAGATGCAGAGTTGTCAGTTCAAGTTTTTCCAATGGCCAGTGGACTCTGACCAGTGAACAGGGAGCCGTCAGGGCGGGAAGAATTATTGCTGCGCAATCCCCCTGGGATCTTATGAACTGGCTTTCCAAAGAACATATACCCCACCCTGTTTTATCTCTTATTTCAAAGACAAAACCAATAAGTGCCGTCATTCTTTCGGAGTATCTGAGCCCGGGGCACAACCTCCCTGATGTTGTACTTGTTCCTTCCGAGGATACCCAGATAATAATCAATTCTGAAAATGAAATTGCATATCAGGCCACACTGGATTATGAACTTACGCTTCAGGCGCCGGAGGTCATAAAAGCCATAAAAAAGCTGAAACGTGCAAGGGCGAAGCTATTAAAGGCGTTTCCCAACATAACATCGGAAGGGGGCCACATAGCCCTCATACCTGTCAGCTGGGGCACACCGGTGGCGCACAGTGAGAAAAGGTGGACGGAAAAACTTGATTATGAAAAATTAAATACAAAAAACATATCTTTCTGCGGCGATGCCTACGGTAAAAGCATCGATGGAGACAGGAACATAATAGATTCGGTCAGAGAGACCGTGAAATGCGCATTATCATAGGCCGAAAGCACCCCCGGAGTTTGTATGAGTGCAAAAATAATAGATGGTAAAACCCTTTCAAGGACTATAAAGGAAGAAATAAAGACAAAAATAGAGTCTATTGTTTCCAGAAACGGGAGAAGGCCCTCCCTGGCCGTAGTCATTGTCGGCGCAGACCCCGCCAGCGAAATATATGTCTCACACAAGGAAAAAGCCTGTAATGAAGTTGGAATAGATAGCAAGGTGATCCGCCTTGAAGAAAGAACATCTCAAATTCAGCTTGAGGAAATCCTTTCGGCCCTTAATACCGACAATAACATCAATGGAATCCTGCTTCAGCTTCCCCTGCCGGGTAATCTGAGCAGCGACAGGGCGCTTGACTGTATCGATCCAAAAAAAGATGTCGATGGACTTACTCCGCAAAACCAGGGGCTTCTTGTAGTGAAAAGGAACGGACTTTTCCCATGCACCCCGCTTGGATGCATGGAACTGATAAAATCGACAGGTACCAAAATCGAGGGAAAGCTCGCCGCTGTCATAGGAAGAAGCCTTCTCGTGGGATCTCCAATCAGAACAATGCTGACAAATGAAGGCGCTACCACCTTTACTATCCATACAAAGACAAGAAACCCGCCGGAAATAACAAAAATGGCTGACATCCTCATAGCTGCAGCGGGAGTACCGGAACTCGTAAAAGGAGACTGGGTAAAACCGGGAGCTCTTGTTATCGATGTTGGAATGCACAGGACTCAGGGAAAGCTGACGGGTGACGTTCACTTTGAATCTGTAAAAGATGTTGCAGAGTATCTCACTCCAGTACCCGGGGGAGTGGGACCGATGACAATAGCGATGCTTCTTTCAAATTGTCTCAAAGCCTATGAAATGAAAAACATCTCCTCATAGACTTCACCCGGCTGAAGGAGCGGATGAAGGCAGACAACAAGCCCCTCTTTAAGACTGTTTACAAGCCTGCAATCATCCAACGAGAGCAGATAATACTCTTCATCATTTTTTGTAATTATCCTGGCAATTCCCATGGTGCCTTCAGCAAGTTGCTGCTGCTGGCTCTCAGTAACAACTATGGAATGAATCTGATCGCCATCCACGACAAACCGGTAAACTATATCCGCATTCCAGCTATCCCGCTGATCCCTCATGATTATTATCTCTTTTGCCCTGTAGACCTTCTCCCTTTCCTTCCTCTCCCTTTCTATCTGGGCATTCAATTCCTTATCCTTGATCTTCCTCTCTTCAATTTCCGCTTTGTATTTTTTTATCGCCTCACTCTCCAATTCCTCCGGAGAATCGATATTTTTCATAGCCTTGGTCTTTTTCCTGTTCTCCACCCGGGCAGTATTTTCAGCCTTCTTGGCCTGTTTCTTGGATACAAGACCTGCTTTTAAAAGTTGATCGCGTAAATTCATTGTCAGCCCTCACCCTGAAATTCTCACATGGAATGCCCCGCCTGATCTTCCATGTGTCAAGAATAACGATCCTTTACGGACAACTTTTATATCACAATTCTTCAGAATTTTGCAAAAGCGAGAACGGCTAATTTCTCATTTCCTAAATCTTTCGAGGATACGGCGAGGTGGGTGCTCCTTTTGTCCAAAAGAAGTGCTCTATGTCTTGGAGAATGCCAGAGAAGCCATGCCATCTTGGCAGCGTCTTCCCCTTTGACTCTATTTTCACCAATAAATTCAAAATTATACCTTTTCAGTTGCTCACTGGCCTTTGCCATCATGGATCTGTCATGGACGATGGAACCGTGCTCAATCATTTGGTTGCTAATTGAATTAAACAAAGGATTACTCAAAGTTAACTCTCTTAATCCCTCTTCTTTTCGCAGGATATTCACCCACTCGGCTATCCTCCTTTCAATCGTTCCCTTGGCTTTTCCAAGAAAAGCCTCAAAAGGGAAAACCTGATACGGACCGCGCTTAATTGGTATCAAATATAGAATTGAAGCTCCAAAAGATGAAGATGCCTTTGGAATACATGTTATCGACAACAACCCGTCATCAAACGATTCTGTATCAATGCTGATATCGCTGTTGTCTTCGTTCAGGTTATGATGCCCAACCCTTGCATAACCGCTATCGCGGCTTGACGCATAATCTATTTCTATTTCTCCGCAATAGGAATGATGTTTTTTCACCGGAATCTTAATCTCGCCAATTTTGACTCCAAGTTGAACCTTTGCCGAGGATGGCATGGTAATTAACCATCTTGTTCCATCATCACAGACACCTGAACATATTCCATGATGGTTACTGCGCCCTGCAATCAGAACCCCTGATTCTTCCATTAGGTCTTCATAAATCCGAGAAGCAGCTGCTCCTGCCGACGGCCCCATTGCGTACCCTTCAATCTGTGCATCAAAGATTCCTCTGAACCATAAATCCTTTAATTTTGGAATGGTTTTCTCGGCACAGATTTTTTTTGAAAAAAAGGTATACAGGTCTTTCCTGAAAACTATATTCCCTGTGTCTGAAGATGCTTCCACAGGTGTAATGCAGACAAGTGTAAGGACAACGGAGATTGTTCTGTGAAAGATCATGGCCTCGGCTTTCCTATTCTTACAGCAGGCTTCAAATCCGGTGGATTCATATAAAAATTCTCCTGATAGCTGTATCTGAGCTGTTCTCTCATTTCCTCAATCTTCTCAAGCTGGAATTCTATGTTGCTAAGCGCGGCATCACCGATGGTGGTGTGAACCACGCCATTATCACCGACAATCCAGTCACGGCAATTTCGAGCAAGATCCCCGACTCTTGAATAGAGATCCTCCTGCAGATTTCTTATATGACTATCCTTGGTATTCATTCCTCTTACGTGAAGAGTAAGCCGTCTTAAATAGTTGCCAAAAGATTTATCCACCGAGGATTCACGATGACGCCCCTCCGAACGAAGTGACGTTTGAAAACTTGCCGCTGCGGAAACATTGGCCCCATGCGCCTGATATTTTTCATACTCCCTGACAAGGGACTCCTTTGTTTTCCTGAGTTCAACAAGTTTCTCCGATAACTCCATTTCAACCTTTCTCAAATGATTGTGCCTTGTTGAAATCTTGATTAGATCATTGTCATCAGCCATAGTAACCACCTGATCCTTGTCGGAGCTCATACGGCTTTTTATCAGATGCTGCCACATGACCTCTCCCAGAAACTCGGACTTTCGCTTGTATAACTTGAACGTATTCTCAGCCTGTACCACGCTCCAATGTATAAGGGCGGAAAGTTTTGGCGGAAGATCCTCCCTCTTTTTCCTGCATGCGAAGAATTTTTCAACCAGCCTTTCAACTGCAACATGGTATTTTGCCACGGCATATTTTCTGCCAAGCAGTATCCTTTTCTCCTGTTTTTGCCTTGCCTGCACCTTTCTTTCCAAAGCGGATATGTCAGATATGACTTCTCTCGCATCTCTGTCCCATCTCATCAGATCCATTTTTTCACCCGTTTTTTTTGGCAGTTGTTTATCAGATATTCCTGGTAGTTATGATAGGCACTCTCACAATTCCACCTGCCGCCGGTTAGCAGTCGCACCTATTATTATTCGCTCCATTTTTCGGCCTTTTGTCTTCCTGTCACCTTGGCCTTTTCCTTCAGGAGTTTCTTCCTTCCTCTCCTTTCTGGACCTCTGGCTTTCAATAAAATCACGAACCATGGCAATATTATTTTCAACATAACGCAGAGGATCATCCAATTCACATGGCAAATTAAACCTCAGCTCATCAATATCTTCATAAGTTGGAGGTCTGATATTTGGAATCCGTTCGTGGCATACGTCATTTCCGGCGAGCCACTCCCGCATTTCCCTTATTTTATTTTCTTCAATTGACACTATTGATTTCAGTTTCACTATGCGGTTTGAAAGCGAGTCAAGCTCCTTGAAGAGTTTCATCAAAGCCTTTACGTTTGAAACCATATAGTTTCCGCCGGACATCGATTTCAGCCTTCCCAGAAGTTTTTTGCTCCTCCCATGAAGTATCTCTTCTTCACGCGTTTGTCTTCTTGATTCTTTCTCGATTTCCCTTATCATTTTTTTAATCTTTGACAATCTAAAAATTGCCTTTAAACCGCCTCCCTTCCCCCTTGACGCTTCAGCGACCCAGTGAAGCAGACTGGTAAGACTTTCATAAACACTTCTGCCCAGATTAAGTCTTTCGGTAAGGAACCTGTCGCAGATTACCATCTCTTCCTGAGAGACCTCATCCAGATCCGGAATTCCAAGATCAATCCCGCTGTCAAAAGACCGATCGGAGGATAGAAGAAGCTGAATTCTGGCAATCCTCGAATGAAGTCCCTTGATCCCCTCCATTCTGACCGAATAGTCTCTGGCTGAGATACATCCTGCCTTTTTCATATTTTCCAGGGAAAGCTCAAGGGAGACTATCTCCCTTCGCATGGGATCCAAATCACCGACAATTTGCGTATATTCCACGGCTAATTCCTCTCTCCATCAGGTGGACATGTTTGGATTGCAGATTTTCATTGTCAGAAACAGCTTCCTTCCCGCAGGAAATAGCGGGAAAGCATCCGGAAAAAAATCGGGGCCTTTGTAATAATTTTCTCATGTTTCACTACCGATTGTCTATTTCCCCTCAATATATTAGAGTGAGCTTCTCCACATAAGTGAGTATCCGGAAAGGCAATGGAAATGAAAAAGCCCCTTATAGAAGCAGCCTTTGGACGAAAGCCTGATAGGTATCCAATTTGGTTTTTAAGACAAGCTGGACGTTATCTTCCAGAATATCAAAGCGTTAGGTCCAACTTAAGTTTTTTGGAGCTTTGCAGGTCGCCTGAAAAAGCGTCCGAAATAACCCTTCA
>JADFZC010000121.1 GCA_015232735.1 Oligoflexales bacterium
AGCGAGGAGTGAGTTTATCGAGAATAAATGATCGACAAGCGAAACGGCCAGAGGAAAAGAGGGCCGACCAAAAGCCAAAAAACTTTTTTGACAAGGGACTAGGAGCCTGCCTAAACAGCCACCACATATACTATCATTCCAAGAAGGGGGCCCAGCAGACGATCGGGAGACAAGGGAACTGGAAGCACATTGAGTCCGCCATCACCAACAATTTTCATGCCCTGATGAAGCTCCAACAATTTTTTCCGTGTAAATGGGACTTCATGAATACCCGGCATGAAAAAGGGACGCACAACTGTCCAAAAAGAGAACCTGTTGGGGACAAAAGTGAAAACTGTCCCGTCATCTTTCTTCACACGCCTGAAATTGTCCATTATTTTTTTCTGCTCGAAAGCGCTGAAATGTTCAAAGAGACCGTCTGTGAATATAACATCGAATGTATTTAAATATCTCTCGCCGAACCTCTCATCAAGCAGATCAGCTTTTATATATTCTTTTGACCTGCCGAGAGTCACTCTCCGTGTTATATCAAGTGCATCTTCCGAATAGTCCAGAGAGTAGACATTGCAGTTTTTAGAAATGAAATAGTTTGAAAAAAAACCTGAACCCGATCCGGCATCAAGCACATTTAATCCGGACTTTGCAAAAGGATCTAAAATACCAATAATCCTCCGCTTGCTCCAACTGATTTTTGTAAATCGGGAATCCCTGTTCATGCGCCAAAAATTGTCCCAATTCCCGCTTTCAGTTTTCAATTTTGATGCCACAGATCCTCCTCCCTCTTTCTGAACTCAAACAGCATAATAACAGCGATTCCATGCATCATTCCCCAAAACCAGGCAAAGTTACGTGCGACCTGAACAGGGATACTGTAAAAAGCCAAAAATTTATCCGATCGGAACAGATAAGGAAACATAATAAGGGAAGTGATTATGAGAAAACCCAGAATACCAAGAGGCAGCAAATAGCCATAATTGACAAATGGCGCCAAAAACAATGAAGGAATCAGCGCACCGCTAAAAAGAACCTGATATTTGACAAGGCTCCCGGTATAGCTGTCGCTTCCCATCTTGCCGGGATGTTCAAGATATATTCTGACCCTGTCAAATCCCCTCCTGGCCTGATTCTTCATATAAGGCCAGAATTTTTCCGGATGATAATGACCGACAACGGCACTCCGGTCAAAAACCAACTTATGGCTTTTTGATATTCTGTAAGTCAAATCCCAGTCTTCACCACTGGGCTTCTTATATACCTCGTTGTATCCCCCGACTTCTTCAAGTATTTTTCTTCTTATGGCCAGATTATAAGAACCATGTACATCGATGACCCCTGAAATGCCACGGTATTTATACGATATCTCACAACCAATAAACCTTGCCAGAATCTTCCCGTCATTGAGCGTTCTGTATGTCCCGCCAACGCCTCCAACCTTCTCATCAGAAAAATGCTTCACCAGATTTTCTATCCAGTTTCTTTCCGGGAGACAATCACCGTCTGTAAATATTATTATATCGCCAGTTGCTTTGCGCCAGCCCTTGTTTCTGGCGGCTGCAGGACCGGAATTATCCTGAAAAATATACTTCAGCGTATCATGCTGACCTGAAAGTTCATGCAATAGCGCCTTGCTGTTATCTGTCGATCCATCATCCACGAGAATTATTTCATCTGCTTTCAAACTCTGCCCAAGCAAGGACCGTACGAGGGCACCTAACAGTTTTTCCTCATTATAAATTGGAACCACCACGGATATTTTCATTCATGAACCTTTCAAACCGCTGCGACCAGGCGTGATGCATGCCTTAAGTCATAAATATAGATCTGTATAATAATCTCCTCTGAAAGTACGTATTAAAAACCTGTATCTTCCGGTATTCAGCCGCGATATCGGGACATATATATCAAGCTCCGCATTTGAGGGAGCCACAGTGTTTTTATAGAAAAGATAATCCAGGTCAAATTTAACAGGCAGGCCGTAGGAATTATATACCATCAAAGCCGCCTTGCATTTTTCATTTTCACCGGGATCATAGCCCGCACAGTATCTTTCATTCCCAGGAGTCAAAAACTCAACCATTTCTATCTGAATCGGGAAAAAATTTCTCATCTTTACCCTGAAATGCGCCTCCTGCTGCACACTTTTCTCACCTACATACCCGGAAGGCATCCAGAGTTTTTTGAATTCATCCTGCCTCACACAATTCATGGTCATTGAAATCTCTTCAATAAATATCTTTCTAAGTTCATTGGCCACAAGATCCGGCTTCTGCCTGCAAAGACCCATCACAGTCATGCTTGATGTAAAAATCAGTAAAACAATCCAGACAGACAACCTCTTTCCTGAATTTATCCATATTGATATTCCATAAAACGAGAAAAAACCGATCACCGGCAGACTGGGTGCGTAATAACGGAGAATTTCCCATCTGATAGCCGCTGTGGCACCGACAGCTTCACTGCTTGTAAAATAGAGGATATTGGCCGCCACAAATAGGCCGACAAGCAAAACATCCATTTTTTTTGAATGTCTTTTCCAAAATACATAGACTCCCAACGGAAGAAAAATGACAAACGGCATAGGTGACAGGTAACTCGGGAAATTGGCCCCAGGCTCCGATAGGAAAGGGAAGAAAAAGCCATCAAGAATTTTTAAAAAATGTATCTTGAACTCAAAGGGATGAAAGACATGATCAAGCGGTACTGCCCTGACATACTGCGTCAAATAATTTTCAAAATATCCGCCGTAATACATTTTATGACTGATCAACACCGGAATTACTATGATTGAAACTCCAAACACGCAGGCAAATACCCTCGAAGGCAAGACACTTCTCAACCTTTTGGAATTATCATACTTCAAAAAAAGAGATATCATGAGCGGAATGAAATATATTATATCCCCATAACGGCAGGCAAAAACCAGTCCCCATAAAAATGACATTAACGACATAAGCCCGTTTGAAACGACGGGTTTTGTCATGATTATGTATAACATTATAAACGAGACAGCTATCGGCGGTATATTTGACCACGATCTGATCATTACATTCAGAAAAAAATCGTTGAAATTCAAAATTACGCTCTGTGTCCCCAGCCAGAACGCAAATCCAAAAGATGCTGTTTTTGATCCCGTAAAACAGATCATCGTTTTATAAAAACAGAATATTGATATGAGATAGAAAAACAAGTTAAGAATTAAAAACGGGTGATCCGGCATAACACCATAAAACAGACTCCCAAGGAATGGATAACCTATGGAATAGCTATAGCCTCCGTCATCAAACCACTCTGAAGCCCAGATTCTTCTGGCCATTTCCACGTAAATGCCCTGGTCCCAGCCCTCATCAAGTCTAAAGAGTCCCATGGCATTGATTCCAAGTGCATATATGCCGGCAAAAAATATCACAACAAGCAGATTCTCTATCTTTGAATTAATGGAAAACCGGACTTTATTTTCAGATTTGAAGAGCATTACAATAAAGGCCAGGGCGGATATTATCACAGTGGAAAAATTAGGACCGACCCTTACTTTGTTTACAACACCGAAAAGAACGTCCACTGCCAATATCATCATCACCAATAAGGCAAAAGATCTCCATTTTGAAATAAAAATGGATAATACCGAAAGTTCGACCAAAAAAATTAAAATCAAAGCTGCGGCAAAATCCAGCAGCATCTTGTCCGGACTCGCGCCGTACGGATAAAAAATGGCAAAAAAAGCAAACATGCCTATTAAAGCCATGGGCGCAAGCGACAGCGCCATTTTAAAACAAATATTCCTTATAAAACCTTTTCCCATCTTTACCTGTCGAATGATTCCAATATGCCAAACGCCGATTTCCCATCAAACGCAACAAGATATCCCTTATTTTTGTTCAATTCCAATCCCAGATAACCAGGAAAACTGCCTCCGGGATAAAAAACAAAAATCTTTTTAAAATTGTTTTCACTTAAAAACCTGATAAAATTCTCCCTGGAACGAAATTGCTCGCAGTTATTGTTGGTGTCTTCAGCCGATTTTGGAAATGCCCAGCACTGAACCTGAAACACCGCTGGAAACATGGCATACCTGAATGCATAGTACAAGTAACCATCATCACCCTCTGCAAAGTAATAGACCTTCTCACCCCGTTCAAACTTATGAGCCAGACTGGCCGTTTTTTCCCTTGCCCAGACAAGAGAACCATACCCGTTATTGTCATAGCTTTTCACGGCCGCCCTGATATTTTGATAAAGAATTCCAAATATCGCCAGTACCAAAATTATACCTATAGGCTTTGAGATTATCGACTTGCTCCGACAGATTTGGAAAAATTTGGTATTTTCATTATGTTTTAAAATCCATAGATATGTATCCCTGAATAAGAGGATAACCGCAAAAACCATTATGGGCAGCGTATGATAATAATACCGCTCCAGTGAATGGAGCAATTGCGATTCATACTTCGAAAGCTTAAACATGTATGCGGAAAATAAAATGACTGCATTGCATACCGGTAGCAAAAAAGCCAAAAACGCGATATCCCGGGAAGAACTCCTTCGATTAAGGTAAATGATCCTCAAAAAGTATATAATGAGAGACAATAAATAACATATGGTCAACCATTTATATTGAGAAATCGAAAATCCCCAGATACCTCTAATGATGTAAAGGGCCTTTTCAGTGTCAAACTTGCCAAGCGAAATCACTCCTTCCATCTTCGACTGCACAAGAGGGATATCGTAATAATACAAATATATCTTCCAGACAAGCATCATACAAACAGGAGCAGCCCCGAAAATCGCCGTATTCTTTACCGAACTGACAAGCCTCCTCCCCGGAGAATAAAGAAAACTGGTCACAAAAACCACGAGCAGTGACAGCGGGAAAAAGAACAGCCCGATCGGTTTTAGAAAAACATATGCAAGATGAAGAATGCCGGTTGAAAATAGAAAATAGTTTTTCGGAGTATTGACCCCCTCGCTAAGTACCTGCGAAAGTTTCACATAACTGACAGCCAGCAGAATACCCAAAAGGCCATCTCCATATCCTGTCTTGTACAGGTACATAAAATACCATGTATTAATGCCGTTGAAACCGAATATGACACCAAAAACAGCGACCATGCAAAGCGACGAAAGAAAGAAACTCTTCACGCCCTCATACACCTTCTCGTAAACCCAAAACAGGAACAGTATGAAATATGAGAGATTAAAAAGCCTTGCAACATTCTCCTCGTATATCCCCCTCAACATGGAAACCGCCATCGTGGAAAGGACGTGAAAAAGGGGATAATCATAGTTTGTTCCCCAGATGGAAGTAGATTGCCTCGGGATATCAGACGTAAAAAAATACTGCTTGCGTATTATGGCCCAATAGGATAGTTCATCCCACTCACCAGGAACATCCTTGTATGCAAGCCTCAAAGCCAGATGAAACAGATAAAAAAGTGCGAGCAGTATAAAAATCCTGTCAAGTTTTCCGGAAAATATCCCCCTCAGGGAACTGCTTTTCTTCCAAAGGAAGATAAGATAAATAAACAGGGGGATATAACAAAAATACAGAAGCTTCAGCCCAATTGCCGTAAAAAGCGTTATCAGAAATACCAGGCAGACACAAATTGTATTTCCAATGATGATCTTTTCAGTGAAATTGAAATCGGATGAAATTTGACACGCAGACAAATACCTGTCGGCTATTAAAAAATAGAAGACAAATAAAAGCAGAATTATAGTGAGAACCATTTTATCTTAACCCCCTACTTAACCCTGACCGCAATCTCGACCCTGTTTCGATCCCTCTGATTCAGAGCATAGAACCAGTACATCAATTCATCAACCAGAGCCAGTTTAATAATATAACTTCCGCTTTTTCGCGGCATACAAACATTAAAACTTCCATAGCTGTATTCCTCAGGGAGGACATCATATGTAAGCTGTCCCCTCATGTTCTGGATCACGGTATTATTTTCATCCACCAAATCCAGTCCCACACGGACCCACCCACGCTCCTTTGGAGGTTTGATCCTGGACGGACTGCCGAGCCATATGGAATCTCCGATATTTTTTGTTGAATAATAAATATCAAAGCAGCCGCCGCCCTGCACCATGGCTGGAATCGAATTTTGAAGATTCAAAGTTCCTCTAAGATTCTTCGGATTCTCACTTGTGGGCAGTCCTTTTGCACTTTGGACATCAATAACTCTTTCACTTCTATGCATAAGTATATCTTTTGACCCTTCGGCTTTATTAACAAGACTGAATTTCAACAAATATCGGCCAGCAGTCATGGTCATCGGCCTGGTTTCCAGCCTGACATATTGTTTTGGAAGCAATCCTCGGCCTACGAAGCTGCCGTCATCCTCAAAGGAAAACAAAACCTTTCCGGAATTCTGATCGGTAACTTCCACGCAATAGGCCAGCTTGTTGTAATATTCAAATTTCTTTTCACTGGCATCATTGTTAAAAAGATCATAACTTATCCTGAACGGCTTTTTTGCAACCAATTTCTGAGGAAGAAATGACTTGACTTCAATTTCTGAAGTATCAACACTCTTATATACCACATCATACACCACATCCCCGCCGCTTCCGGAGTCTTCGGCCATCCCACTTTTAAACTCGGCCATCTTTATAAAATCCGATGATTTTTCCAGCTCCATAAATCGATCAAGATCATCGGGTTTTATCAGAGACTTGTGAATAATGATCCTTCTTATTCCAAGCTTTCTGATCAAATCAACCGCATCCTTCCCTGGGAAGGAGTTCAGCCTATGCATGATGTCGACATAGTCATCGGGAAAAAAGCTGAGGTTGCCGTTAAACATCCTGCTCCAGTGATATATGGAATAATATGTGAACTTGAACTGCTCATGAAAATATTCTCCGCCAGGATGAGCTGGTGTTGGAAACTCGATTATGGGGTCCTTGAAATTTGCCTTTTGCCACCTGTACACCTCCGGTATGGCTTCATTTACTTCTATCGGAAGACCGTCTATCGGACCGCAGTAATACTCCATGGGTATCAATAAAAGAAATGCCGTTTTCACACAGGAAGAAAAAACCCTGTTTTTTAAAAGTCCGCTTAAAATGAGCCCTGAAAGGATGCTGACACCAAACACCTCCACAATTATGTAGAAGGGGACATAACGCGTGGCTTTAAGGAAATACATATTCTTATAGAAAAGGATGAAAAAATGGTTTTCAGCCACAACATTTCCGTTCCACGTAATCTGCGGCCCAAGGGTGAACAGGAAGCCTGAAGCGGCGAGATAGACAAAGTATGGTGTCTTTGATCCATGAAGTCTTTTCAAATAATCGCCTGCGGCTCTGATACCGGATATTGCGCTCGCTGCGATTTTTTTTATTTG
>JADFZC010000122.1 GCA_015232735.1 Oligoflexales bacterium
GGGACGTCTGACAATTCCGGCAGAACGGCAATCAATAGTGAAACAGCCGGCAGTGACAGAACCGACGGTATGACGGACAGTAATAAGGAAGACAGGGAATCCTCGCCAGTACCTTCAAATGGGGAGGGTACGCCTCCTTCAACAGTCGTCACAACTTCTGATGGAAAGAATGGAGCCTCCGAGGCCGGTACGGGTACAGACAGCTCCAGTACTCACACTGCGCTCAAGTGTGCCAAGGGTTATACATGCTTTGCTCAAAGTGGAACGGACGTGGTATGGGTGATGAAGAACGATGGAAATGTCAACGGGCCTGCATGTCAAAGCGTGTGCGAAAGCGCTTTGTCTGAAAACTGTTCCTACTATTCCGGCAATAAGGGGCAGCCTTGCGGAAGTGCCAATATCGCCGGTTTTGCGAAGATAGCCGCCGGTTTGGGTTTCAAGTGCCGGCAAGGTGGCTGTTGGTCGTCCGTTTCCCCTGGCGAAGGCCTTGTTCTGGTGTCCATCGCCACAGATGCTGGTGGTTCCAAAGCATGTTATTTTCCCAAAGAGACAAATCTCAGCTGTTCGATCGACCCGGGAAATGCCAATTGTTATGGAGAAAGATACTCATCTGTTTGCCCCTGCGTTGCAAAGGCTCTGGACCAGGCGTGTATTTGGGACTGTCCCCCGCATAACACGACCAGAGCTTTCTGGAAAACCAAAGGGACGAGTTGTTTGGAGCGAATCAATTACTGGAGGAAAAAAGCATGCGAAGAGGGATGGGCGGAGTGCCCTCCTGCCGGATTGCCTCCCATGGTGGAATGCACTGCGTGCCATGAGTGTACCAACTCCGAGGCGGATTGGGATAGTCGCAATGGTTCCCATTCTTCATTTATGCGCTGCGGAGAATTGGTACAGGGCGAAGGTGGAGGTGCAACCTGTGCTGCAGCCATAGATGGACTTGTGAGTGAACGGGCTCCGGACAAGAACGGAGTCATGCGGTGCACCGGGCATTGTGGGCCTATCGTGGCTCCTGGCTGTCAAACCTTCAGCTGGGGAAAGGCACGGGATTCGAATTTCTACACATTTAATTGGGGCTCGTGCAATGCGAGTCAATGCAAAAGCTACTGCGACAACAACCCGGGAACTTGCTTTACTCTTCCTGGTTCGACTCAAATGACCTGTGATAATAGCGGCACTGGAATTGAACCTGGGCCCAAGAGGCCAACGTGCCCATAATGGACAAAGTAAATTGTCATGGTTTTTGCAGCCCTTGCCACAATGCGGGCACGGCCAGGATTTTCAATAATAAGTCAATACCCATGTGCTTCTTTGACTGCGACAGCAACATTATGCCAGCTGATGTCGGAAGGCAGGGTGCATGAAGCCCCAAGTATAAACCTTGCAGGTGCATTTTGGAGAATCGAATGGACCTCGGCGGCAATTTCCCTCTCACTTCCGGAGTAGATCACCCCTTTTTTATCGATACCCCCCATAAATGGACGACCGAAAAAATCGTACAGCCCGGCCGGAGTCAAAAGGGTTTTGCCAAGTTTTAGACTGCAGTTGACCACGTCGCCAGGATAATCAAGATAACTGGAGAGGTCATCGTAATCGCCGAGGTAGTCGCAGATATGAAGGATATTCAGCCGGGTCCGCAAAACCGCTTCACCCATGACGGAAAGGTCGTACGGCTTTACATAACGGTCAAAAATCCCTTTATCGGCAAACCGCCCCTGTTCACCCCCTTGAGTGCACAGCAAAAAACCATCCACTCCGAGACGCACTGCTTCGCGCACATATACTTTGAGGCTTTCCGCAATTGTTTCAAATCCCCTTCTGACAGCCTCCGGGTCTTCATTGAGATGGCGGGTGAGCAAATCGTCGGTCACAGTATGGCCTGCACACATGCAGGGCGAATACAGGGTGGCGACAACGGGTCTTTCCTTGCCCGTTTCCCTTATCACACCCTTGATTACCTCAAGCGGCTCCTCGAAAAAGTCCGCCCCATAAAATGGCATCTTCGTCCAGTCGCACGGCTTTTTGATTTTATCCAGGGAGGGAAACAGCTTTTCGTATTGAACCTTGGCCAAGTCAAGATCGCAAAAACGCACATACTCGATATGGCGTCTGATTGCAGCCTCGCCCTTTTTGAATTCGCCGCCAAAATGCAGAAAAAAGGCGCCGGGAACATAATCCACGTTTCCGTGATGGATGGTGTTCCATATCCTCTCCCTGCGGTCGGCGGGTGCGCCGGAAGCAGCATTGGCTTTTTTCAAAATTGCATGGCCATGGAGCCTTCCGCCCGCAATCACCATGCCTGCGGCACCAATCCCATATAGGAACTGCCGCCTCGTAATACCGGCCTCAGTATTTTTTCCGGATATAAGAGTCTTCAGCGTTTCATTTTTTTGATTCATGGCACTCCCAAATTTTACTGGCTGTAACAGGTTGATATTTCATGACAGATCCCTCGATTCAGAGTTAAGGACATGGTTTGAAATATTATCTTTATTGTTATAGTGATACAATTAAATCTTTTGAACAATATTTTTTGGGTTGTGAAAATATGAGTACAGAATTTCCCGTGAAAAAATGTCTGACTTGCGGAAGAGAATTCAAGTGTGAACAGGATATCCTGAATTACGGCAGCAGGTGGCGCCTCTGTTCAAAATCCAACTTATGGTTTAACTGCTCGTGCGGTTCAACTTTGATGGTCTCAAAGGGCAAGTTCGACTGGTATTCGCCTGAAATGGTTTTGAGTGAAAACGCAAGGGTTGTTTTTAATAAGCTTCCAGCCTTAAGTTCACTGCCGAGCATACCGACAGCCGTCATGGAGCTTCAGCAGCTCATCCAAAATGAAAATGTAACGTCGAAACAGCTTTCTCTGGCCCTGAAGCATGAGCCCATCATCAGCGGGAAAATATTAAAAATAGCCAACAACCTGAAATGCGGCGACAGTGCCGAAGAGATAGAGTCCCTGGAACATGCGATCAGCTACGTTGGCTTAAAAACAATGAATGATATCATCTCAGTAGCTGCTATCAGCGGATTCACGACGATGTGCCGGATTTTCGACACCGATCAATTTTGGGACGAGTCCCTCCTGACAGGACGGATTGCCGAACACCTGGCCCGCAGGTTTTGTCCCGATATCATTCCCGATGAAGCATATCTTGCGGGCTGCCTGTGCAATATTGGCAAAATGGTCATGGCCATCTGCTTTCCTGAAGATGCCGATATGATAGCCAGCGGGGAAAGGAATCTTTCAGATTTATGCCCGTGGGCCTATGGTGAAATAATAGTCGGAAAATACGGCGTGAAGCACACGGTCCTTGGTGAGATAGGCGCCTCCTTCTGGGGGATGCCTGATTTTGCAATTGAAGCTGCCAGCTGTCACCACAAAAAACCCTCTTCTCCAAGAGCTTCGGAAAATGTGGATTTTGGCGAACTTTCAGGATTCGCCAATCAGCTATCACACTGGCTGAGGCTTGAGCCTTTCAAGATAGACCAGGAGCTTCTTCGAGGTTTCAGACTGAAATTTGGCTTTTCAAGCGATCAGGCACTGGAGGAGTATGTCGAAGGTATAATGCACCTGTGTTCAGAGAAAATGTTTGCGGAGGAAAGATCGAAAGATCATAAAAAAAAAGCATAATCCTAAAATCACCTGTCTTCTTTCAGTCCTTGAAGCCATGTTGACTACCGGTCCGATAGCCATGCCCCATGGACTTCTGATTCACGATCATCTCGAACTGGAATTCTGTGTATATATGCCTGTTAAGTTGAAAAAAACAGGCAGTTTTTATTGCTACTCTCAAGACTGGCAAAACAGCTGTCAATTTTTTGTCGCTGGCCAAAATCCGCTCAAGATGAGGTTTTTTACGAGTCCCGTTCTAAATTATTTAATGGAATAAACCGATAAACAGTGAAATGAGAATTTTTTATTTCTATGCATTCCCGGTCGGTTAAAAAACTGTGCGAGATGGAGCCCTGGCGGAAATAATTTGTTTGTTCATTTTAGTGAAAGAATACTTTTATTCTATTGTGCATTCTCAGTGAGAAAGGAAAGGCTAATGAGTCAGACAAAAATCGGCGGCATTTCAATACCTCTTCCGGATACCATGTCGGGGAATATGGAAAACACAAATGAACAGAACTCGGAAGAAAAAGCGCCCGAAGGCGGAGAAAAGCAGGATCAAACCAAAAAGGCGGAGAAAGCCCATGAGGTTGTTGCCGATCATGTCCAGAGACAGATCGTGGAATATACAGCGAAAGTTGAGTATCTGGGTCATCAGATCGAAATTTTGCTCAGCCAGGCCGAGAGATATAAAAAAGCCACCCAGAGCGCCAAGGAGGATTATGAGGTCGCCAGGCGTGATCTTGAAAAATACGAAGCTTCCATTCAGGAAAACCGTAAACTCAATCAGGATTTGATTTTTGAAATAAACAACAACCGGACAACGATACGGACATTGAACGAAGAAATCAAAACATTAAGTGAAGCGATCGAGAATCTGCGCGAAAAAAATGAAGCCCTGATTCAGGAGGAATCCTGCAAGGTGGCGGAGAAAATACAGGAAATCAAAAAAGAACTGCAAATGCAGCAGGAGGAACTCCAGAGTGAATTTGAAAGCAAAAAGAATCATACAATATCAGAGTTTGAAATCTTTAAGAAGGGAACATGGGAGGAATTTAAAAAGGAAACAGAAGATTTTCAAAAGGATCTGAAACGGAAAAAAGAGCAGGCAGCGGAGACTCTCCGTCAGCTGCTGGTTGATGGCAATAACAGGGCTGCCGCAATTGTCAAGGCTGCTGAAAATACAAATTTGGAGATTCAGAGATCCTCGGAGGAGCAGTGCCTGAAACGGGAGGCCGAGTCGAGGAGGAAGGCGGCTGAAATTCTGGAGTCAGCGCAAAGGGAGGCCAATGAGCTGAGAACGGAAGCCCTGAAGGCGAAAAATGCCTATCTTGAAGAAAAGAACCTCAGTATTGCGAGAGTGAAATCAGCGGAAACCGAGACAATGAGGAGGTGTGAGGAAATGGAGGTCACTGCGCAAAAAAGAGCCAATGAAATTGTGGCAATTGCGGAGGCAAGGGCACGAGGCATGGTGAATGAGGCGTCAGAAAAGGCGGCATCTTTGACAAGAGAATCCGAAAAAGTATCTGAGAACCTTATCAAACAGACCAGAGCCGAGCTTGCCAGGGAACATCAGGAACAGAAAAACCAATTGGCTGAAAAATTTGAGCTTGTGGAGGAGCAGTGTACCGAGGAGATAGATCGGGCACGCGAAGAAAGCCAGAAAATCATCGCTGAAGCGAAAGAAAGAGCACAAGCGATAATCGATTCTGCGAAGAGTGAATACGAATTCAAAATGGAAGAGACAAAGACTGAGAAAAAGGGAATCATCCAGCATGCCAAATTTGAAGCTGCCCAGATCATATCTGAGGCGGAAAAGAAGGCAGAGCAGGTACTGGAAGCAGCGAAAAAACGGGGCTCCACTGTCGATTCAAGCATTGAGAAAATATTGATGGACGCCCATGAGGAAGCATCAAATGTTCGAAAGGCGGGCGAAGATTATGCAACCAAAGTGAGAAATGAGGTTCCAAGCCTTGCAAGATGGGAAGAGGAGCTTTCAAAAATAAGAAATGAGGAAAAATTCAAATTCGACAAGCTTATGCATTCGAAAATGCAAAACTTCAGAAGTTTCATGGATAAGGGAATCAATGAATTGTTTCTCAGCCTTCCGCCAAAATACCAGAAGAGCAAAACCATCCAGGAGTTCGTTTCAATAATCCTGAAGCAGATCAATAAATCTTCGGCATCAGTAAAACCTCCCGATGAGCAGGATACTCCCAAGGCGGTTTGAGAACGGATATCAATTGTAATGTCTCATGCACGACTTGTATGCGGCATCATATATCGCCTTGCCGGTAAAAACAGTTGCCGTAAGTCCACCCGCGACCGTGACAAGCTCAACTCCCTGTGCCGTAGTTGCAGCGGACACTCCTGCAGCCGCACCTGCTGCGACAATGCCGGTCCCGGCAGTTGCCATGGTGACTGCGGCAGCTGTGGAATATATGATAAGCGATGGCGCGAAAGCAGCCAAACCCGCAGCCGCCCGACACCTTATCCTTTGGGAGCGAGTCGACAGCAATTGGAAGGCCGGCTTGTTTTTCTGCGCTTTTCTGATGAGATCGAGTGCGCTTTCGGTGTTTAATGATTTTGATGAAAAATTGGAATCTCCGGCATCGGGGTAGGAATCGATGATATAGACCGCCATCGGTTTTTCAGAATCTATCTCGTCGAACTTCTCGGGCAGCCTGATCGTATAGCATTCACCGCCTTCGACGATAATCTTCTTATTCGTAACCATCTGTTTCACATTATCGGCGCAGGGCTCAAAGTCCGCCGAATCCGCCTCAAGATAATATGTGGCACTGCTCTGGCTTTGCAGCTGGCTTTCCCCTGCCACCTCCGAATCAGGCTGATTTTTCTTGCATCCGAAGAAGACAGTGAAGATGACAGTCCACCAAATTTTTTTCATTTTGCAGTTCTCCCTTTTTTATATGAATCTCATCTTGTTTCTGATTTTTTATGATTTAATTCCTGCTTTGCGGAAAAGCAGGCTGAAAGACAGCCTTACTACTTCAATAATAGTGCCAAATATTGGGACGCAGTGAACATATGGACCTGTTCATGACTTTAGTCGATGAATCCGAATGGATCGGCCCTCTCTGCTTAAGGCTGTCGGCAGGATGATTCATTTTCATTGACCTATGTGAAGTGTCAAATGTTTTGTCACCGTTCATATTAAAGAACATGCCAAAGCAAAGTGCCCAAATCCCGGACTCACGTAGAGGCGATGGCTAAAGCCTGCGCCAAAGCCCATGACAAAAACCGGACCGTAAATATTGCGGCATGGTAACTGTCCTGGCCTCTTGGAGATGTTATAAAAATATGCTAATAGGTCAATGGCACTAGGTTAAGGCGATAATCCCGTAAACAGACCCGGTCCCGTTCCTGTTCCCGTCGCCCTGACCCGGTTTTCCATATCTATCCTGCTCATTTTCAACCAGGAATATTTCAGCCTATTGCCAATATTCAAAAAAAGACCGATAAGGCGCTCGTTATTAGCGGGTTAAGGCGACGGGAACAGGAACGGGACCGGGTCTGTTTACGGGATTATCGCCTTAACCTAGAGGACCATAACACAAATTTTTTCTGATGAGATCGGCCCTCTTTTCCCCTGACAGCGTCGCTCGTCGATCATTTATTCCCGATAAACTCACTCCTCGCTCCTTGTCAGGACAAAAGATGACTCGACCTCATTAGAAAAAATTTGTGTTATGCTCCACTAG